>CAYWPV010000080.1:0-7964 GCA_964460265.1 uncultured Muribaculaceae bacterium
GGACGCGAGCACATGGTCGAGACCGCCGTAGCCGATGTCGTAGCTTGCACCGTCACCGCCGATGATCCACTGGCTGCGGCTCGGGATGAAGTGCTTGTATTCGAGAAGCTTTTTGCACACGTCGCAGCCGCAGCTTTCCATGAGAGGAACAAGCTTGTCGGTGACTTCACGGGTGACGGCAGCGTCTTTCCTGTTGTCAAGCCACTGCTGGAACAGAGCCTTGATTTCGTCTGAGCAGTCAGGGCACTGCAGGCCTTCGGTCATGAGTCTGGCGACAGTCTCCCTTGCACGGTCTGAGCCGAGTTTCATGCCGTAGCCGAATTCGCAGAAGTCCTCGAAAAGGGAGTTGGCCCATGCGGGACCGTGACCTTCCTTGTTTGTGCAGTAAGGTGAAGCGGGGAATGAAGCTCCGTAGATTGAAGAACAGCCGGTAGCATTGGCAATCATCATGTGGTCACCGAAGAGCTGTGTGATGTTCTTGATGTAAGGAGTCTCACCGCAGCCTGCGCAAGCTCCGGAGAACTCGAACAGAGGCTGGGAGAACTGGGAGTTCTTGACGTTGGCCGCCTTGTTGACGGCGCTGTCCTTGTAGCCGACCTTCGTGTTGAGCCAGTTGAAGTTCTCCTGCTCGCCCTGCTGGCTTTCGAGTGTTTCCATCACGAGGGCTTTCTCCTTGGCGGGGCATACGTCCACACAGTTTCCGCAGCCCGTGCAGTCATCGACGGAGACGGAGATGGCGAACTTGTAAGCCTTCAGAGGACCGTTGGCCTGCTTTGACTTGAGGCCTTCCGGAGCTTTGGAAGCTTCTTCCTCACTGAGAAGGAACGGACGGATGGCAGCGTGAGGGCAGACGAAAGCGCAGGTGTTGCACTGTATGCAGTTATCAGCCTTCCACTCCGGCACCTTGACGGCCACACCGCGTTTCTCGTAGGCGGATGTGCCTGCGGGCATCGTGCCGTCGGCATAAGGCATGAACGAGCTCACCGGCAGCGAATCGCCGTTCTGCGCGTTCACGATGTCGGCGACTTTCTTGACGAACTCGGGAGCGAAACGGTCTTTGTTGGGATTCTCGAACTTCGCCGTGATTTTCGCCCACTCTGCGGGAACATTCACCTTGGTGTATTCACCGCCGCGGTCGACTGCCGCATAGTTCATGTTCACGACGTTCTCGCCTTTCTTGCCGTAGCTCTTGACGATTGCGTCCTTCATGTATTTTACCGCATCCTCGTAAGGGATAATGTTGGTAATCTTGAAGAAAGCTGACTGGAGAATGGTGTTGGTCCTTCCGCCGAGGCCGATTTCCGCGGCTATCTTCGTGGCGTTGATGATGTAGAGGTTTATATGTTTCTTGCCTATCACCGCCTTAACGTTGTCAGGGATTCTCTTGAGGGTTTCTTCCTCGTCCCAGAGGCTGTTGAGAAGGAGCGTGCCTCCTTCCTTTATGCCTTTGAGAACATCGTATTTCACGAGGTACGAAGGTACGTGGCATGCCACGAAGTCAGGTGTGGACACGAGATACGGCGCCTTGATGGGAACGTCTCCGAAGCGGAGATGCGAGCAGGTGTATCCGCCGGATTTCTTGGAATCGTAGTCGAAATATGCCTGGCAGTATTTGTTCGTATGGTTGCCGATAATCTTGATGGTGTTTTTGTTGGCACCTACCGTACCGTCGGAACCGAGACCGTAGAATTTGCACTCGGTGGTGCCGGCCTTGACTATGGAAATCTCGCTCTTGATGGGAAGTGACTTGAAGGTCACGTCGTCCACGATGCCGATGGTGAATCCGTTCTTAGGCTCCTTGAGCTCAAGGTTGTCATAGACGGCCACAATCTGGGCGGGAGTCGTGTCTTTGGAAGACGGACCGTAACGGCCTCCAACGATGAGAGGGGAGTATTCCTTGCCCTGGAACAGAGCTTTCACGTCCAGATACAGAGGCTCGCCGAGCGCTCCGGGCTCTTTTGTCCTGTCGAGAACGGCAATCTTCTTGACGCTCTTGGGGAGAACCTTCATGAAATACTTCTCAGAGAAAGGACGGTAGAGGTGTACGGTGATGAGACCGTATTTGCGGCCCTTCTTGGACAGATAGTCTATGGTTTCCTTGATGGTCTCCGTCACGGAACCCATGGCAACGATTATGTTCTCGGCGGCAGGGTCTCCGTAGTAAGTGAACGGACGGTACTCGCGGCCTGTGAGTTCGCTGATTTCTCCCATGTAGCGGGCGACTATGTTGGGAACCTCATCGTAGAAGCTGTTTCTTGATTCGGTAGCCTGGAAATAGACGTCTCCGTTCTGCGCTGTGCCCCTTGTGACCGGTGAATCGGGATTGAGGGCCCTCTGTCTGAACGCTTCAAGAGACTTCTGGCTTACCATGCCTTTGAGAGCTTCTTCGTCCAGAGCTTCTATCTTCTGGATTTCATGCGATGTGCGGAATCCGTCGAAGAAGTGGAGGAACGGGATGGAGGACTTGATAGCTGAAAGATGAGCGACCGCCGCGAGATCCTGAGCTTCCTGTACGGAGCTTGACGCAAGCATGGCAAAGCCTGTCTGACGGCATGCCATCACGTCCTGGTGGTCACCGAAGATGGACAGCGCATGGGATGCAAGCGCACGTGCTGAAACATGGAAAACCGCCGGGAGCATTTCGCCCGCGATCTTGTACATGTTAGGGATCATGAGGAGAAGACCCTGGGATGCCGTGTAGGTGGTGGTGAGCACACCGGCCTGAAGTGAGCCGTGGACTGCCCCGGCAGCTCCGCCCTCGCTCTGCATCTCGGTGACTTTCACCGTCTCGCCCCACAGATTCTTTTTGCCGTGGGCGGCCCATTCATCTATGTTCTCTGCCATCGGTGAAGATGGTGTGATGGGGTAAATGGCCGCGTGCTCGCTGAACAGATAGGCGATGTTCGCTACGGCGGTATTACCGTCACAGGTGATGAACTTTTTTTCTTTAGCCATAATCGTTAACGTTTATGAGTTTAATTATTGTAAGATTTTCCTGTTGCAGAAAACAGTGGTTATACACTAATTACAAATGTAGTCATTTTTTATGATAAAAAGTATAAAAACACAGTCCTTGAAATATGAAAAAACACGCGCGGTATCGTTTCCGCACGTGTTTGTACTTGACGCTCACATTTTACAGGCTTGAACGTCCCTCTATCGTGACCATGCCTCCGGAAATCCTCTTTATGAGGCCCTGGAGTACGTTGCCCGGGCCGATTTCCATGAAATAGTCCGCGCCGTCCACAAGCATGTTCTTTACGGACTGGGACCATTTTACCGGAGAAGTCAGCTGTGCGAGGAGATTCTTCTTGATCTGAGCGGGGTCGGTTTCGGGATGGGCTGTAACATTCTGATATATGGGACATGTCGGCTTCATTATTTCAGTCGTTTCTATAGCCTTGCCCAGCTCCGCTCTGGCAGGCTCCATCAGAGGAGAATGGAACGCCCCGCTTACGGCGAGCGGAAGGGCCCGCTTCGCACCTGCTTTCTTGGCTTTGTCACAGGCTTCCGCTATGGCATCCTTCTCTCCGGAGATGACCACCTGTCCGTCGCAGTTGTAGTTCGCGGGCAGCACGAGACCTTCAGTCTCCGAGCATATCTTTTCCACGCTTTCGTTGTCGAGGCCTATGATCGCTGCCATTCCGCCGGGTACTTTCTCGCAGCAGAGCTGCATCTGTCTGGCCCTTATGGCGACCAGCCTGAGCGCATCTTCAAATTTTATGGCATCGGCCGCAGCCAGGGCGGAAAATTCTCCCAGCGAGTGACCGGCCACAATGTCGGGCTTTATGTCCAGGCATTTTGCAAGAACTACAGAATGCAGGAAAATGGCAGGTTGGGTGACCTTCGTCGCTTTCAGTTCTTCCGCCGTTCCGGAGAACATCACGTCCGTTATTCTGAATCCGAGGATTTCATTGGCTCTTTCAAGCATGTCTTTAGCCATCGGAACTGTTTCATAAAGGTCTTTTGCCATGCCGGGATACTGTGATCCTTGTCCCGGAAATACGTAAGCTTTCATCTGCTGTCAATGGTTTTTCAACTGGTGTCGTTCTTCAGTTGTTTTTTGTTATAACGGCTGCAAATCTACAAATAAGACGTGAAAATCCCTCAAATCTCCCCACACGGAAATAAATTTCCCCACAAAAACGGGCTGCCCCGCCGATCGCCTTGCCCGCAATGTAATTTGCTTGTTCAGGAAAGTTAAGTAAATTTGCAGTGACTTGCCTCCGTAGTCTAATGGATAGGACTTCAGATTCCGGTTCTGACAGTTACGGTTCGAATCCGTACGGGGGTACAAAACTCTTCCATTAAGGAGCTGGGGACGGAAGACCCTCTGCAACTCTGTCAATTTGTCTGTCGTGAAGAAAAGCGAACTGGATTCCCCTGTGCAGTACCTGCCTGGAGTCGGTCCCAAGCGGGCTTCGGTGATTGTCGCCGAGTACGGGACGGAAACCGTGGGCGAATTCATCAGAATCTATCCTTTCCGCTACGTCGACAGAAGTTCCATAAGCAAAATCGCAGACATTCTGCCCGACACCGCCTACATCCAGATTCAGGCCAGGGTGACGAGCCGCGAGATGAAGGAAAAGCGGCTGAGCGTTATGGTCGATGACGGCAGCGGCAGCATGGAACTTGTCTTTTTCC
The DNA here is from genome assembly GCA_964460265.1 of uncultured Muribaculaceae bacterium. Taxonomy (GTDB): domain Bacteria; phylum Bacteroidota; class Bacteroidia; order Bacteroidales; family UBA932; genus Cryptobacteroides. Next base: position 4,645 of record CAYWPV010000080.1, read on the forward strand.
GCGGAATAAAATATACCATGGAAAAGCTGGAACCGGGCAGGACCTTCGTTTTCTTCGGCAAGCCTTCCGTCTATGCGGGGAAGGTGAACATGGTCCATCCCGAAATAGACGCTCCTGTGCAGGAGGGAAGCGAATCTGCGGGCGTCATGACGGGAGTCTATCCTTCTTCCGACAAGATGAGACAGGCCGGAATCACCGGGAAGGTAATGAACCGTCTGATGTCCAATGCCTTGCGGCTTGCTCTTCCGGAAGTGGAGGAAAGCCTTCCCGAATATGTGCTTAAGGACAACGGACTGGTCCCTCTGCGTTACGCATTGAAAAACATCCATTTTCCCTCGAATGCCTATGCCTTGGCCAATGCCCGGAACAGGCTCAAATTCGAGGAACTGTTCTTCCTTCAGCTGTCCCTGCTCAGGCAAAAATTCGTCAGGAGCCGCTCGGCCAGGGGATTCGTCATGCCGAAGGTGGGTGATGCCTTCAACATCTGTTACAGGAATCTTCCGTATCCGCTTACTTCTGCGCAGAAAAGGGTGATAAAGGAAATAAGGGCCGACATGGTCAGCGGAAGGCAGATGAACCGGCTTCTTCAGGGCGATGTCGGGTCGGGAAAGACCTTGATTGCGGTGTTCGCCTGCCTGATTGCGGTGGGTAACGGCTACCAGTCCTGCATCATGGCTCCCACTGAAGTGCTTGCTCAGCAGCATTTTGTCAACATCTGCAAATATCTGTCGGGATTGTCCGTAAATGTGAGGCTGCTGACAGGCAGCACCGGGCAGGCCGAAAGGAGAGAAATCCATGCCGGACTTGAGAACGGAGATACGGGCATAATAGTGGGAACTCATGCTCTGATAGAAGATGACGTGGTCTTCAGGAATCTGGGCCTGGCAGTGATAGATGAACAGCACAGGTTCGGGGTGGATCAGAGGGCAAGGCTTTGGGGCAAAACGGCAGGAGGAATTCCGCCGCATGTGCTTGTAATGACAGCGACACCCATACCGAGGACGCTCGCCATGACGCTGTACGGTGACCTTGACGTGTCGGTGATAGACGAGATGCCTCCGGGCAGGAAGCCTGTCAGGACTCTGATGATCAGTGAGTCGCGGAGGAATGCGCTCAACAAGTTCCTCAGGGAGCAGATTGGGCAGGGACATCAGGTTTTCATAGTCTATCCCCTCATTTTCGAGAGTGAAAAGCTCGATCTCAAGAATTTGGAAGAGGGTTATGAAAAGACTTGTGAGGATTTCCCTTTCCCGCCCTACAGAGTCGCTATTGTCCACGGAAAGCAGACCAATGAGGACAAGAATTTCAATATGAAGGCATTCGCCGAGGGCCGGGCGGACATTCTGGTCTCCACTACCGTGATAGAAGTGGGGGTGGACGTGCCAAATGCGTCCGTCATGGTCATCGAGAGCGCGGAACGTTTCGGACTGAGCCAGCTCCATCAGCTGAGGGGACGTGTGGGCAGAGGCAGTGCCGAATCGTATTGTGTCCTGGTTCGGGGGAACAAGGTGGGGAAGGATTCCATGAAGAGGCTGCAGCTGCTGTGCTCGACTTCGGACGGGTTCGCTCTTGCCGAGGAAGACATGAAGATGCGCGGTCCGGGAGATCTCGGCGGCACTCAGCAGAGCGGACTGCCGGTGGAGCTGAACATAGCCTCCCTCGCCAAAGACGGCCCCATGTTGTCGGCGGCCAGAAAGTATGCCGAAAAGGTTCTGGAAGAGGATCCCGACCTCTCCTCGCCGGAGAACGCCCTTCTGAGGCAGGAACTGGCCAAAGGGAAATATTTCAGGAAAGACTACAGTAAGATAAGCTGAGATGGTACAGGAACTTTTGAACAAATACATATGGCTCATCTCCTTTTTTTCCAGAGCCGGCGGTAAGGGCAGACTGCTTGACGAAGTGTGCTCCGCATGGAGAAACCGCTGGAATGAGGAATACAGCAGGCGCTCGTTCTGCAACCACAGGGAGGCCATAAGGGAAGTTTTCGGGATAGATATCGTCTGCGACCGGTCCACCAACCGATACTTCATAAAAGGCTCCAATCCCCTGGATGATCCGGCAGGAGAAAAGGCGTGGCTGATCAATTCCTTTACGGTCAACAATCTTCTCTCCCTCGGCAGAGGAAAGCTTGCCGGAAGAGTCTCGGTGGAAATCCTTCCGTCCGGGCAGAGATGGCTGACTTCCGTAATGGAAGCCATGGAGGACGGTACGGAGGTGGAGATTACCTACAGGAAATACACCGGAGACGATGACGAACTTCTCCATGTGCGGCCCTACGGACTCAAGGAACATGATAAAAGATGGTATCTTGCGGGATATTGCGTCGAGAGGGGCAGAATGAGAGTTTACGGACTTGACAGAATCATGTCCATGACGCAGACCGGGGTCAGGTTCGAACTGCCTGCGGATTTCGACATCGAGGATCTGTTCGCCGGGAGTTACGGAATATACCTTCCGGAAGGCAGGACAACTGAAAAGGTGGTCCTGAAGGCGACGGAGAGAGAAGCGCGGTATCTGCGTGACCTTCCCCTTCATCACTCCCAGGAGGAGACCTCTCCGGGAGTGTTCGAACTCAGGGTGATTCCCGACCTCAGTCTGGTCTTGGACCTGTGCAAGAGGGGAGACAGAGTGGAGGTGTTGGAGCCGGAGCATCTGAGAAAGGAAGTGGAAGATGAGCACGGAAAAGCGCTGGCATTGTATGTGAAACAATTGTAAATATAGTTATGAATCATTTGAAAACGCTTGCGGCATTGTCCGCAGGCATGGTGACAGCTATGAGTTGTACAGAAAACGGAAAAGAGGCCGGGCCTGCGTACATAGGACCGGCTGAAATCGAGATTACGGACGGGAAAATGACGCCGGAGGTTATGCTTTCGATGGGCAAGGTTTCCGATCCGCAGCTTTCCCCTGACGGAAGTCTCATCCTTTACGGAGTGAGCTATACTTCAGTTGCCCAGAACCGCAGCTGCAGAAATCTGTTCGTATGCGCTCCTGACGGAAGCGGAAACACGCAGCTTACGTGGGACGGTTCGGGAATATCCAACGCCAGATGGTTTGACGGCGGCAGGAAGATAGCCTACATCCGTAAAGGGCAGATCTATGCGGCGCCCTATGCCGGAGGAAAGCTCGGTAAAGCAGAAAAGCTCTCTGATGTGGCGGCCGGCATAAGCGAATTCAAGCTTTCTCCCGATGAAAAGCATGTCATCTATGTCAGTACCGTGCCTTCCGAAGTCCAGACTGCAAAGGACGTGGACTCCAGGCTTGACAAGGCATCAGCCTACATAACGGAAGACCTGAATTACAGGCATTGGGACCACTGG
>CAYWPV010000081.1:0-7895 GCA_964460265.1 uncultured Muribaculaceae bacterium
CAACCGAAGCGAGAAGCAGCCTTATATATGTCTTTGCCAGCAGGAACGTCTTTCCTGAACCGGCCGATGCCTTGACGATGTTCAACATATCTCTCTCTTTTTTACCGTCCGCAAATGTTCCTGAAGTCGCAGTATGAACAGGTCTCATGCCGCCCGGTCCTGCGGAACGGGATTTCAGGATCGGTCATTTCGGCCAGCAGAGCCCTGAGACGCGGAATCACGGCATCTGCGAAAGCCTCGCATACCGGCCTTTCCAGCTTTGACACCGGCTCGCGGAACAAGCCGGCGACCGGATAAATCACGTTGACCTTCCGTCTGCCAGCAATCCATTTCTCGTTTTCCACATATTTGTCATATAGAAAAAGCTGGAGGGCAATCTTCGGCCTGTCCGCAATGTCCGCCATGAACAGTTTCTCCGCCACGGCTTCGGCAGTGTCATCGTCCACATTCATGTCTTTTTCCGTGACCGTCCCTGTCTTGTAATCGATGATACGCACCTTTTTTCCCGAAATACAGTCGATTCTGTCTATATATCCTCCGAACCTGAAGCCTTCGAATGTCCAAGATACCGGAAGTTCGAGTCCTATGATCTCAAAGCGGTCAGTTCTCTCTTCCTTCAGATATTCCAGATCCCGTTCCAGGGTCTTGAGCACATATTGCAGAATTATCTCCTGAAAAACCAGGCTGCGCCCGCCGATCTCCACGGTCTTGAGCTGAGAACAGATCAAGGCAGCGATCTTGGCCCTTATCATGTCCGCATTCTTCATGAGACCGGAGATGTACCCTGCATCGACATACCTCAGAGGCACAAGCCTTCCGCTCCTGACGGCATCCGCCACATCGGACCTTTCCATGGAGAAAGAAGGCGACAGGGCGCATCCGCCCAGATACAGAGCCTGCATGACGTCATGGTACACCGTACCGACCATTCCCTTGTCAAGGGACTCGGCCACGCCGGAATCGTCGTCAAGCATTTCCACGTTGGCATAAAAGAACTTGGCCGGGCATTCCAGATACTTCTGTATGGCGGAAACTGACAGCTTCCTGCTCCTTATGGTTTCAGCTATGTTCCGGGGCTTCGGCACACTCGCGGTCTCGATCTCGGCCCGCATTTCGGATCTTGCGGCATAACGCTTCAACGGAATCCTGAAATGATATTCAAGCTGTTTGATATAGCGGCTTTCCTCACCTGCCTTCATCTTTTCCATCCTTGAGTCATATACAAGCCACAGCCTGTCCGCACGCTGGATAAGCCGGTAGAAGCTGTACGCCAGCACGGCATCCTTGAACTCGCTGGTAGGAAGGCCGAAACCCTTCCGAAGTTCAGGCGGTATGAAGGAGACGGATACGTTTTTCCTCGGGAATATGCCCTCGTTGCAGGAAAAGATCACCACCGTAGAGAAATCCAGAGCCCTGGTTTCAAGAGGTCCCATGATCTGCAGGCCCTTCAGCGGCTCACCGGAAAACGGGACGCTCTCCCCGGAGGCTATGGATGAAAGCAGCCGCAGATAGGTTGCCGGTTTCACCGCAAGAGTCTTGCCTTCAAGCAGATTCACACATTCGAAATAGCGCTTTGCGAACTCTGTCTCCACATCTTTGAGTCCGTTTTCACCGGATATGGCCCCGGCCACTGCGGAAAGAACTTCTTTCTGGTATTCTTCCAGCCGGCCTATCTGCTCCGCATCGGTCGAGGAAGGATCGCTTATCACGGGCCTGAAAATCAGTTCCAGCAGCGGTATGCCGCTGAAGTCGGACTGCGGGACATAATACTTCGCGGCCGAAATTATCTCATCGGCCCTGGCCCGGCCCTCCTCACCCGACGATTCCCGGATGATGGAGTCCGTCAGGATGCTTCTCACCTGATTGTGGTAGAAATACCATCCGTCAGCCCTGCGGCGGATATGGAGCTGGAGCATGGACACGGAATGCATCAGAGACCATATTCCCGATGACTGCAAAGGATAGCCCATGGTGACGTTTATGTCTTCTATGTCAGGAGGAATGGAATTGAGCACGGGGACAAGGATGCTCTCGTCCGGCAGTACAAGGGCACAATCAGAGCAGCTCAGCTCCCCCGTGATTCCGGAACGTGAAAGAATCTCGGGAAGCTGCTTTGCCTGTCCGGCAGACGAAGGGACGGACAGCACATTTATTTCCTGCTCCGGCAGACCGTCCGGATCCAGTTCCCACGTCTGAGGAAACTCTTCGACGTTCCTCTTCATGTATGCCGATGACTTGTTCCGCAGATTTTTCAGAAGAGCGGAAGAATAGTCCCAGCAGAACTCCGCTATGCCGGCACCGTGCATACGTCTGAGCGTGAAACGTTCGCTCTCGTTGAGAGCATTGAGCCCAACGAACACGAACTTGTCCTTGCCCGGAAAAGCGGCGGAAAAGAAATCCGCAGCGGAAACGCTCTTCAGTGAATTCACAAGTTTCCTGTACGCCATTCCGTCATAGGCCCTGTTTTCAGACTCCAACCGGGCATTGAATTTCACATAAAGGGGATAAAGCCGATCCCAAATCTTTATGAAGCGTGCCTTCACGCCGTCTCCCTCCGCGTTTGTCTTCATTCCACCTCCGTCACGGAAATGCGAGATGAAAGCCGCCACGGCCTCCCGCTGCTCCGGAGTGAGGTAGGAATAGTCATCTTGCATGTCCTTGAACTCGGAGATATTGGTGAAGACCTGCTTCGGATCCGTCATGTATTTGTCCACGTCCGAGAAATCTCCGAGAATCACTTCCCCCCAGCTGAAGAAGTCATCCAGAGGCTCGGCCGAAGGATTGATTTCCCTGTAACATTCGTATAGCTCCAGTATCAGGGAGACCCTGTCTTCGGTTTCCAAACCATGCGCACGATAGAAGAAATCGCTTATGGGAAGCATGGAAGGCATCCTGAGAGGCCTTCGCTCCCCTCCGTAAGGAGTCAGGCTACGATCAGCGACAGCTTCCTTCAGGTATTCCGTGAAGAAAACGATTGAACGGCGGTTGGGGAAAACGAAGCATTTGTCCTCAACGGGACCCGATGTGTAGTAATGATTGGCGACTTGTTTCAGAAAAGGGACCATCAGCGCGTTTTTTGTTATCTAAAGTATGCCTTTTTTCTCTAAAAACCGCTGCGCATTTTGACAATTGTTCCGTTTTTCCCCAGATATGGCTATTTTTGAGAATATAACTTTTTGACTATGGTGATACTTGTGACCGGAGCATCCTCCGGACTCGGCAAGGCAAGTGCCGATAAATTGGTTTCAGAAGGACATGCGGTCTATGGGACCAGCCGTTCAAAAGAAGGGATGCTCGACGGGGTTTTCTTCCTGAAAGCGGACTCCTCATCGGATGATGACGTCAGGAAAGCCGTAGACACGGTACTGAAAAGAGAAGGGAGGATAGACGTCCTGATAAACAACGCCGGCATGGGCATAGCCGGACCATTTGAATTCTGCACCGAGGAAGACTGCCTCAGGCAGATGGACATAAATTTCATGGGAGCCGTCAGATACGCAAGGGCGGTCATCCCCGCCATGAGGCGGCAGAGGAGCGGCCACATCATCTGCGTGAGTTCCGTGGGCGGAAGAGTGGGACTTCCTTTCCAAAGCATGTACAGCGCCTCAAAGTTTGCAATAGAAGGCTGGTGCGAGGCCATGAGACTGGAAGTGATGCAGTTCGGAATAAAAGTCACGACAGTTGCCCCGGGAGATTTCCACACGGAATTCACAGCGCAAAGAAAAGCAGTCAGCGAGGATAATGTGTCGGAGGTCTATGCCGACTACGGGAGAAGCCTCGGCATCATCGAGAAAAACGAACTCAGCGGACTGGAACCGGAGGTCTTCGCAAAGGCCATCATCAAACTTACGGAAAGCAGATCACCGGCCTACCGCAAGATAGTGGCGACCTTTGTCCAGAAGCTTTCCGTAACAGCAAGAGCCATTCTGCCGGGACCTGTTTTCGCATGGATAATGAAATTGTACTACAAACTCTGATTTTCTCAAGAAAAAATTTGCGGGACAAGATTTTTTACTTACCTTTGTTTTGAACTTTTAAAAATTAGAACAATCATAAAAGTTTAATAAGCTTTAGGTTACGGATTATACAACAACATTTAAAAGGAAATTTACCATGAAAAAGAAATTCAGATGTCTCGTATGCGGCTACGTCTATGAAGGAGAGAACCCTCCCGAGCACTGCCCTATCTGCAAAGCACCGGCTTCCAAGTTCGTTGAAATAAAGGAAAGCGCCGAAGGTCCTCAGTGGGCCTGCGAACACCACCTCGGAGACGGAAAAGTGGAAGATGCCGAAATCATGCAGGGGCTGCATGACAACTTCACCGGAGAATGTTCGGAAGTGGGGATGTATCTCGCAATGAGCCGCCAGGCCGAAAGGGAGGGATACCCTGAAATTGCGGAAGCTTTCAAGAGATATGCTTTCGAGGAGGCCGAGCATGCGGCCAAATTCGCCGAACTTCTCGGAGAAATGGTATGGGACACAAAGACAAACCTGGAAAAGAGATACGAAGCCGAAGCCGGTGCATGCGAAGGCAAGTTCGAGCTTGCGAAAAGGGCGAAACAGCTCGGTTACGATGCCATCCATGACACCGTGCACGAGATGGCCAAGGATGAAGCACGCCACGGTGCCGGATTCTACGGACTTCTGAAACGCTACTTCGGCAAATGACGACATGTCTGAAAACAACAAAAAAACGGAACTTATTCAGTTCCGTTTTTTTGTTCTCAATGCCGCTTTCTATTTCACGACAGCCTTAAGAGAGGTGATCATGTCCTTGCGTTCCTCCAGACGTTCACCCTCTCCTTCAGGATCGGGAATGTCGAATTTCGTCTCATAGGCAAGTTCCCCCTCGGAAGAAGTGGAGACCTCTCCGCTAAAGGTGACGATGGCCGTGCCGCTGAAAGTCGCCTGCACATAGAACTTGTAATCTCCTTCAGGAACGGCATTTCCGTTCTGGTCTTTGAAATCCCAGACATAGGTCTGCAACCCGCTCTCCGCAGGAGTGGCCCCGGTGAAAGCATCCAGCTGCTCATCGGTAAGGGAATCCGCGTTCACATCCTTTACCCAGTCCGGCACACAGGTTGTACGGAAACGGTAGCCTCTTTCAGGAGTCTCTCCGTTGCGGCTGCGTCCCTTGGCGGAAAATTCGGTGACAAACAGAGTTCTCACCACCTGTTTCTGACCGTTCTCTATCCACACGGCCCACTGGTTCGAACCGCCGCCGTCCTTCCTGGAATAGTCAAAAGATATCTCAAGCGATTTCGCAGCCGCATCACCGGCATCTTTGGACGTTTTCTTGCCGTTCCCGCAGGATGCGAGGCTCAGGACCGCCGCACAGACAGCCACAGCATAAACAAACTTTTTCATATCAATACAATTATACTTTAAACTACTTTCAATCCACATCCACAGCGGAAGAAAGCTTCAACGCCTTGAGCACAATCTCCGTGAAATCGGAATTCTCAAAAGCGCGCAGCCCCTTCTCCGTATATCCTCCCGGCGTCGCAATCTTGGCAATCTCCACCGACGGGTTAGTGCCATGTGCCGCCACAAGCATGGAGGCTCCTTTAACAGTCTGAACCACGACCTTGATCGCATCTTCGCGCCGGAAACCCAGCTTGCAGCCGCCTTCCACCGAAGCAAGGATGTACTTCATGGCGTATGCGACTCCGCAAGAAGCAAGCGCCATGCCAGCGTTCATCATGTCCTCGTCCACTATCAGCGATTTCCCGACACTGTCAAATATTGCCTTTACAAGTGAAATCTGAACAGGAGTCGCATGGATGGGAGTGATAAAGGTAAGGCTTTCATTCAGCTCCATGGCCGTATTGGGCATGGCAAGGAAGAAATTGGGGATGGTCATCCCGACTGACATCCTGTCAGAATCCGTATTGTCAAACCACTCGACATATCTGGAAGATGATATTCCGGCTATGAAGCTTATGACAATCTGGTTGGAGAAATCAAGGACGGAAGCCACCTCTCTGGAAACGGTCTCCGCATCCTCGGGACGAACCGCGAGGATGATGATGTCGGCACTTTTCACAGCCGACTTGTTGTCCAGGCAGGTGTTTATGCCGGTATCCTTGAAATTGTCAAGGGTCGACTGGTGCCTGGCCGTCACCGTAATGTCCTGAGGTGAAAAAAGAGGACTGGAACAGAAACTGCGGGCGGCGGTTCCGCCCATGCTGCCCGCTCCGATTATGGATACTTTCATCTGGTTTTATTATTTATCGTTAATTCTATACATGAATGTAGCTGATTGTCCCGGATTCCGGGACTCCCATCAGCCCTGACTGCCGGAAAGCCATATCCGGAAAATACTGTCGCATAAGCATTAATATCAATCATTAACGCCCGAGTGGAGCGACGGAAGTTTTCACGGTCCTGAAGCCCTTTGAACTGACGCTGAGAACCGACTCTCCCGCTCCCCTGCGGACTATGGCCATCACGAATCCCCTGTGGGCCTTCTTGGGGTTGACATTGAACAGCTCGCCGGTATAATGGTCCTGATCATCTATCGCCACGATTTCAGCATCTCCTTCCAGAGAGAACGACACGGCTGCATCGGAATTCCATATCCTGCGCCCCTTGGAATCAGTGACATAGACACGCACATATTCCAGCTCACCGGGGACGTTCTCCTTCACGAGTCCAAGCACGGAAGCCTTTCCGGCAGTCTCCACAGAGTGTTCCGCCACGGCTGCCCCGCCGTTGCGTCCCACGGCGCGGAGCTTTCCGCCTTTGCCGTAAGCCACTTCAGGCCAGATGAATACATTTCTGCGGTCTATGTCGGATCTGTCGTTCCGGCGCACGCCGAGAGATTTTCCATTGCTGAACAATTCCACCTCGTCGGCGTTGGAGTAGACGCATACTGTCCAGGTGCTGCCCTCGGGCCTGTTCCAGTTTTCGCTCATGGGTGTTTTGCCGGAAATGATGTCATTCCATTCTATCGCCGTCTTATTGCCGTCTACAACCCCGATATGCACGACAGGTTCATCGCAGAACGCACTTTTTATGAGGTAAGCCTGAGGGTAGGGATCGAGAGCGCTGTTGAAGAAGGAATAGTTCCAGCCTTTTTTGGGCCAGCCGTCCGATTCACCCCAATATTCCACCGCGCCCCAATATGCCAGTCCGATGCTGTGGTCGTAGTCCATCCCGAAATATGGTGCGGCAAGTTCGCTCACACTCGCTTCGCTTTGGTAGATATTCAGCCCCGGATCGTGCTCCAGATACTTGCCGTAGTCGCGGAAACGGTAGTTGAATGCCGCCACGTCCGTGACGCAGGCCAACTCGGGAGCATAGACTTCGGTATTGTAACGGGGATCGTCCTTGTTGATGCTGCCCTTTCTTGCCGGGAACTGCGCGACCGTGAACGGACGCGTGTCGTCATAACGCTGGGCGAAAGTCTTCATTACCCTGAAAGTGGTAACGCCCCAGTCGGACGTACCAGGCAAACCGTTCCACTTCTCATTGATTTGAGTTTCGTTGCCGAAGCTCCACAGAATAACGGAAGGATGGTTCCTGTCACGTTTCAGCCATTCTCTTTCATGGTTGAACCAGGACTGCGTGAAAGGATAGCGGGCTATCCAATAGCGTCCGCCGTCAGTCATCCATTTGTCGTAAAGCTCATCCGTGACCAGAATCCCGTATTTGTCCGCCAGTTCGAGCAGGGATTTCGAGTAGGGATTGTGGGAAGTACGGATATGGTTGTATCCGAACTCTTTCATCCTTTTGAGCAGACGCTCTATGGCCCCGTCATAAGCAGCAGCTCCAAGCGCGCCGAGATCGTGGTGGTTCGCCATGCCTTTTAGGAAAACCTTCCGGCCGTTCAGCCTGAATCCGAATTCCCGGCTGTATTCTATCGTCCTGAATCCGAAATCAGCCTCATCAGC
>CAYWPV010000082.1:0-7782 GCA_964460265.1 uncultured Muribaculaceae bacterium
GGGGGGGGTAAGTATCGCAGATGATATTGATTTTAACGGAAACGGTTTTGAATGAGGAGGGGAGTATGAGATACCTGATAAAGCATTCATATGCGGCCGTGCTCCTGTCCGTTCTTGCAGTTGCGGCTTGTGAAAAAGCATCGTTGTCCGAGAAGGAAAACTCCGGGATTGATCTTGTCTTTACCATTTCAGGCGATGCCGCAGACACTAAATCAATTGTCAGTTCTGATAAAGAAGACGGCACAAATCAACTTAATTATTCGTGGAGCGAATCCGACAAGATGACCATCATTCCTGATGTCGGTTCAGCCGTGACGGCCACGGTGACCCCGGACCCTTCGAACCCCAAGTCTGCTACCATCCGCGCCAAACTTAAGGATGATGCAAAGGGGGCGACAAGCATAAAGGTCGTCTATCCGGCGATTGAAGGTACAAAGGAGTCGGCGACAATAGATTTTTCCGTGCAGGACGGCACTCTTGCTTCGCTTCCTAAATATGCTCCTCTTTGCGGTGAACAAAAAATTACCATATCAGCTGATGGTGCAGCTACGCTGGCAGGAGATATATCTCTTTATGTGCTTAATGGAAAGATTAATGGTGAGGATCATATGCTTTTTTATGGAAATAACCACCCTCTTTATGTAAGTTCGTCAATATATGGCATTACTGTAAAGGATGGGAAAGGAAATCCTGTAAAAGTGAAAAAAGCGTATATCTTCTTCAAAGATAATCAGTTGTATACAAATTACACCGTTGACTATACAAAAGGAGGCGAGATAAGTTCCGAGATAAGTTCGTTGAGCGTTGTTGCGAAAGAAGGGAACGGCATAGAAATCAATCTCAAGGATGCGACAACTGACAAATTTTACGTGGCTGTCCCCGGGTATGATAACTATCCCAGAGATTATTATAAAAGACAACGCGTCACTGCCGATTTCTTTTTCATTGACGAAGACTACAACACGTACAAAGTTACGAAGAGATTCCAGAAACAGTATAACCCTAATATAACGTACTACTATATCTCCGACCTTGTCGCTGAAGAACAGACGGGTCCGGCAGACTTGGGACTGAGCGTGAAATGGGCACGGAAGAATGTAGGAGAGAGAACTCCTATGAATTTCGACTATTATACCCAAAGCGAGGCCCAGAGTGCAGTGGAGTCAGGATGGCGTCTGCCTACAGATGCTGAGATGAAGGAACTTGTAGAAAACTGCACGTGGATAGCGTCCCGAGATTTTAAAAAAGTACGGGAACACTTTAGAAAAGAAAATGAAACAAACGAAAAATGTATTGACGGGTTTATTGTGAGGAGCAAAACAACGGGAGACAGCATTTTCCTTATAGCTGCGGGATTCGGCTCTACTGATCCCGCTCTCAGTAAGAGTGTTAAGGAATCGCAGTGTCAAAAGTGTCTTTATTGGGCGAGTGATGACAGTCGTTTTTTAGAGGCATTCATTATGGATGATCATTCTCCTTCTGGTGGTAAACATTCATATACCCTTATGAAAAGAACAGCAAAAAATAGCGGTAATAGAAAAATGCTTGCCCGGGCAGTGTACATCGGCGACTGATTATGCATAGCTGACTTATATTCATATGGTCTCGGCATCCTGCGCCGGGACCTTTTTGTGCCGGAATCTCGGGTTTTGCAGCTTGCGGAGTGCAGGTTGTTTACTTAAAAGGATGCCGGTCTTCTTCTTGTTTGGGATTTTGAGTATTTTTGCTGAATTAGGGAACGATGCCATGGTTAAATTATTGGGAAAGACGCCTGAGGAACTCAGGGAGATAGCTGTTTCTGCCGGATTGCCGGCTTTTACAGGGAAGCAGCTGGCTTCGTGGCTGTACAAAAAAAAGGCTGCGGATATCGACTGTATGACGGACATCTCCAAGACGGGCAGGAAGGCCCTCTCGGAATTGTGCGAAGCAGGGATTTCCGTTCCTTCGGCATGTCAGCTGTCTTCGGACGGAACGAAAAAGTACCTTTTTCCCGTGCGGTGTTCGCTCCGCCGGGGACTCAACATGTCGGATGCCGACACAGAGCCGGAGGAAAGCTCGGTGGAGGCGGTGATGATTCCCGAACAGGACAGGAAAACCCTCTGCATATCCTCCCAGGCCGGATGCAGGATGGGATGCAGGTTCTGCATGACGGGACGGCAGGGTTTCCACGGCAATCTGTCGGCGGCGGACATTCTTTCGCAGTTCGTTTCCGTCGATGAAAAGGACTCTCTGACAAATGCCGTGTTCATGGGCATGGGCGAACCTCTTGACAATTACGAAAATGTGAAAAGGGCGATAGATGTCCTCACCGCGGACTGGGGCTTTGGCTGGAGTCCCAAGAGGATAACTCTTTCGACCGTGGGGGTGCTGCCCAATCTCAGAAAGTATCTGGATGAGACAAGGTGCCATCTGGCCGTGAGCGTGCACAATCCCTTCCCGGATGAACGGGCGTCCATAATGCCGGTGCAGAGTGCCTACCCTCTGGAGGAGGTGGTGAATCTCATAAAGGAGTATGATTTCCACGGACAGAGGCGGGTCAGTTTCGAATACACTATGTTTTTCGGTCTGAACGACAGCAAACGCCATGCGGATGCGCTCATCCGTCTGTTCAGGGGACTTGAATGCCGGGTCAATCTCATCCGTTTCCATAAGATTCCGGATTTCCCCCATGTCAGCTCTCCGGACATTGTCATGGAAAACTTCAGGGACAGGCTGTCGCGTGCCGGCATCACTGCGACCATACGGGCCTCGCGCGGCGAAGACATATATGCGGCCTGCGGAATGCTGGCCGGAAAACACCGGGAATCGCTATGAGAAAGACAATCTCGCTTATTCTGTCTTTTTTCGCTGTTCTGGCTTTCTGTTCCCCTTCTTCTTCGGGACAGACATACAGCTACGGGATGGATGCGGGACGGGACAGCATGGCCGTCAATACCATCCGCGCCAAACTGGATTCCATACGCAAGAGGCGTCCGACGGTTGCGCTCGTCCTCAGCGGCGGCGGTGCGAAGGGGGCTGCCCACATAGGGGTGTTCAAGCAGCTCGAAGAGATGAAAATCCCTGTCGATATAGTCATGGGCACCAGCATGGGCGGCCTCATGGGCGGGATGTACAGCCTCGGCTACAGCTCATCCCAGATAGACAGCATCATAAGGACTCTCGACTGGGGGATGGAACTCAGCGACAATGTGCCGCCCGATTTCATACCGTATTCCGAAAAGGAGTACAAGCGCACATACCTGCTTTCCATGCCTTTCTTCTATGCGATGCCGGAGTTTGACAAAAGGGCGTCGGGAGAAAGAGACCAGCTCAAAGGACTTATGCACCAGATGGATGACATACACCTCGGGGTGCAGGACCGGAAGGATGTCCGGGCGCAGGTCAAAGACAATCTTCTGTCAAGCCTGCCTTCCGGCTTCGTTTACGGGCAGAACGTCAACAATCTCTTCAGTTCGCTTACCGCCGGGTATCAGGACGACATGGCTTTCTGGGAACTGCCTGTCCCGTTCGTGTGCGTGGCTACCGAGATGGTCAGCGGAAAGGCCAAGGTATGGTATTCCGGCAGGCTGAACTCGGCTCTGCGTTCCACCATGGCCATTCCGGGGCTGTTCACGCCGGTAAATGAAAACGGCATGGTGCTTCTGGACGGGGGAATGCGGGACAACTATCCCACGGATATAGCCAGGAATCTCGGTGCGGACTATGTGATAGGAGTTGACTTGAGCAGCGGATACAAGAGCTACGATGAACTCAAGAACCTGTCCGACATCCTTATGCAGGGTTCGGACATGCTCGGCAGGGCTTCCTATGAGAACAACGTGCCTTTGGCCGATGTCACGATAAAGCCGGATATGATGGGCTACAACATGCTCAGCTTCGACCCTGTGAGCATCGACACCCTCATAAGGAGAGGCTACGCCGCCGCGAAAGCGCAGGAAGGGCCTCTGGCGGAGATCAAGGCCGCCGTTGGCCGGGATTCCCTTGTCTATCAGGGAAGGCATGCCTATAATCTTCTGTCTGACAAGGTCCTTATTTCAGGGGTCGAGATAGACGGGGTGAGCGATGCGGAAAGCCTTTACCTTATGGAGCGGATCGGAATCAAGGCCGGGCAGCGGATGGATGCCGAGCGGATCGATGATGCCGTCGCCACGATATATGGCACCAAGGCTTTTGACTATGTGACCTACGAGCTGTCTGGCCGTGAGGAGCCGTTCAGACTTAAGTTCCATTGCAGGAAAGGCCCGATAAACCATCTGGGCGTGGGGATGAGGGCGGATTCGGATGAAATCGTGGCCGTCCTTCTCAATCTCGGATTCAATGTCCACAATCTCAGCGGACATGCGCTGTCGCTGACGGGGAAGATCGGTTCAAATCCCTATGCCAAGATAGTTTACTATTACAAAACTTCCACGGGGGTGACGGTCAATGCGTCGGCCGCTGTCAAGTATGTGGAAAGGAACAAGTTCAGTTTCGGCGAAAACCTGTTCAACATTTCCTATTACAACAACCGCTTCGAGACATATCTTTCAAACATGCGTTGGAAGAGCATGAATCTTAATGTCGGCATAAGAAGCGACTACTACAGACTGGGCTCCCTGATGGTCCGCAACGGCGGGGCCATGGCCGATTATTCGAACCTGAAGAAGAATGTGTATCTGTCAGCTTTCCTGCGCCGCTGTGGAGACACTTTCGATGACGGGTATTTCCCTTCCAAAGGAACACGTATCAATTTCTACTGGTCGTGGGTGTTCGGTGGACTGAGGGAGAAAATCAGCGCTTTCCATACGGTCAAAATGGATTTCAAGACGGTGGCGCGCATCGGCGATTTCGCCGTGCTGCCCTTTGTGAGCGGACGGTTCCTGTTCGGAAGCGATGTGCCTTCTCCATATATCAATGTGATAGGAGGCAGGATTGCCGGGAGGTATTTCGATCAGCAGATTCCTTTCATGGGGGTTACCAATGCGGCTGCGCAGGGCAAATTTCTTGTCGTGGCCGGCAGTGATTTCCGGTTCAGGGTGGCGCGGAACAATTACGTCACGGCAATCGTGAACGTGGCGGACTCGGCCATGGAGTTTGAAAACATGACGGATGCGGACTCGTTCTCTTTGGGAGCCGGCCTGGAGTATGCCTACAATTCAGTAATCGGTCCCATAAGGGCCGACATCCACTGGTCGAGCATTTCGAGGAAGGTCGGATGTTACATCGGGGTCGGGTTCGACTTTTAAGGAACAGGGGGGGTCGGAAGAATGGACGAAAAGGCGAAAAAGGTGCTGGACAGGTTGGAGGCGCAATGCGCCAGGAAGGAATACTGTTCGTCGGAAATGCTTTCCAAGGCTGAAAAGCTGCTTGACAAGGAGGCTGCACGTGAAGTGCTTGAGTCTCTTGTAAGGGATGCGTATGTGTCGGACGTACGCTATGCGGCTGCGTTTGCAAGGGAAAAGGCTTCGCTGCAGGGTTGGGGGCAGGTCAAGATTGCCTACATGCTCGGCATGAAAGGCATTTCCAAAGAAATCATCGGCTCCGCTTTGAAAGAGATAGATGCCGGGGCGGCAGGCAGAAAACTGGACTCGCTTCTGCTTTCCAAGAGCAGGCAGCTGTCGGGTGATCCGCAAAGGCGTCTGAAGCTTATAAAGTATGCTTTGTCAAGGGGCTATGCCTATGACGAGGTGAAGGTGGCTGTCGGGCGTATCGGGACTGAGCCTTCCGGTGCGGATGAATGATGGATGTGTCGGAATGGGAAGGAAAGATAGAACGGACGGCAAGAAAAGAACGGGCGGCAAGAAAAAAAGAGCTTTTGCCGGAAGGCTGCTCCTGTTCTGTTTAGTGAAACTGCCCATTGCGTCAGTCGTGCTGACCTTTGCCTGGGTGCTCGTCCTTAAGTGGGTGCCGGTATTCTGTACTCCCTTGATGGTGCAGAGAAGCATCGAGTACAGAGATGACGGTTCCTTCCGCACCGAGAAGAAGTGGGTGAAGTTTGAAGACATTTCTCCGGAAATGGCCAGAGCGGTGATTTCCAGTGAGGACAACAGGTTTGCGGAGCACCATGGTTTTGACAGGGTGGAGATAAAGGCGGCGATAGAGGACCATAAGAAAAAGGGTAAGCGGCTCAGGGGTGCAAGCACCATTTCCCAGCAGACGGCAAAGAATGTGTTCTGTTTTCCGCACAGAAGCATGGTCAGGAAGGCTGTGGAAGCATATTTCACCGTGCTGATCGAACAGATTTGGGGTAAGCGCAGGATAATGGAGGTCTATCTGAACGTGATGGAGACGGGCAAGGGCCTGTACGGGGTGGAGGCTGCGTCCGAACACTATTTCGGACATCCTGCATCGGATCTCAGCAGGAGGGAGGCCTGCCTTGTTGCGGCTTGTCTGCCCAATCCTCGGAAAAGAAACCCTGCTAAGCCGTCCGCCTATGTAGCGGGCAGAGCCTCGGACATAGAGGTTCTGGAGACTAAATTGCTTTATCCTGAGTGGATTGAGAACAAGAAAGGCGGGAAATGAGTATATTGCGGACGGAAAACGAATTTTAATTTGATTATAAAGATATGGTTAAGATTAATGTTGACGGATTCAAGCCTTTTGTGAATGAATCCGAGTACAAAGAGTATCTGGATAAGTCTCTTGCGGCTTACGATGTGCTCGAAAAAGAAAATGGAGAGGGCAATGACTTCCTCGGATGGAAGCATCTTCCTTCGCAGACTCCCGAGTCTCTTGTCAAAGACTGTGAGGCGATACGCGACGAGTGGAAGGCCAAGGGCGTGGACCTCGTCGTGGTCATAGGCATAGGAGGTTCCTATCTGGGGGCTCGTTGCGCCGTGGAGGCTCTTTCGCACAATTTCTCAAAACAGCTTAAGGAACATGCCGGTCCTGATGTGGTTTTCGCAGGCAACAATCTTTCCGAGGAATATATATCCGAGCTTATGGATCTCATCGCTGAGAGAAACGTCGGCTGCGTTGTCATCTCCAAGTCGGGAACTACAACCGAGCCTGCCGTGGCTTTCAGAATAGTCAAAGAGTATATCGAGAAGACCTATAAGGATGCCGCTGAAAGGATAGTGGCCATCACTGATGCCAAAAAGGGCGCTCTCAAGACCCTTTCCGTTCAGGAAGGCTACAGAACATTCGTGGTTCCGGACAATGTAGGAGGCCGTTATTCGGTGCTTACTCCTGTGGGGATTCTTCCGATTGTCCTCGCCGGATTCGACATGCGTGCGATTCTGAAAGGCGCCCGGGAAATGGAAGAAGCTCTCGCACATAGAAGCGAAGAGAATCCTGCCGTCGTGTATTCCGCCGCGAGAAACCTCCTCTATGCCAAATACGGCAAGAAGGTGGAAATCCTCGTGACCTACAATCCCAAGCTCCAGTACTTCGGTGAATGGTGGAAGCAGCTCTACGGAGAGTCCGAAGGAAAGGACGGTAAAGGAATATTCCCGGCGTCAGTAAACAACACTGCCGATCTCCATTCCATGGGCCAGTTCATCCAGCAGGGAGACAGGATTCTGTTCGAAACCGTGATAAATGTTGAAAAGAGCAACAGAAGCGTGGTCATAGACAGCGATCCCCAGAACCTCGACCAGCTCAACTACCTTGCGGGGCAGCATGTGGAGCACTGCAATGCCATGGCACAGCTCGGTACGCGCCTTGCCCATATGGACGGAGGCGTGCCGCAGATAGAGGTGTCAGTAGAGAAAATCGACGGGCATAACCTCGGCGGCCTGTTCTATTTCTTTGAGTTCGCCTGCGGAGTGAGCGCCTACACGCTTGGTGTGAATCCTTTCAACC
>CAYWPV010000083.1:0-7764 GCA_964460265.1 uncultured Muribaculaceae bacterium
ACAATAAGACATATACAGGGAGCGAGCGAATCCGGGTTGCCGCTTCTTCTTCGAAGGACACTCCTGTCACGGTGAAACTTTCAAGAGTTCTTTTCGAGGACGGTCAGCCTTTGTACATCCTGAGGCTTGAATTCGAGGAAAGTACAGCCTGGAAGATGCCTAAAAATGCTCCTCTGACCATAGTTACTTCCGAGGGCCGCAGCATCGTGTTGAAAAACAGCTCCGACAGCCCCAATCTGGTGGCCCCCAAGGGCATAAGGAATGCCGCGGGCAATACTGTCTATCTCAATTACGGAGAATACTATCTGGACGCTTCCGACATGAAGAAGATTGTTGCCGGAATCACGTCCATAGATGCCACGAAGAGATGGTCGTCGGACGGTTTCATCAAAATCCAGTACAAGAACAACGAACTTGGATCCGCCATTGCCAGGCAGTTCGATGCGATAAACAAGGCTTCCTCTCCGTCTTACGAGCTTGGAAGCAACCTGAACTCTCTTCAGGACCAGAGCGGCAGCCGTCTTGCCGAAACCAGGCAGGAAAAAGTCAACGGCCAGCTTTCCGTTTCCCTTGTCTATCTTTACTATGCGGCAAGCAATACTGAAAGCATAGATCTGAATCTTTTCGTTGACGGTCAGACCGTGCCCTTCACTTCGCCCGTTATCGTGACGACCAAGTCCGGCGCCGTGATCAATCTGAAACAGGAAAAGGATCTTGCTGCGGGAAGAGTCATCTGCTATCCTTCTATTGAGCAGATCAAGATGATGGCCGCAGGGGTGTCCCGTGTAAGCATAAAGACCACGGGTTCGGAGCTTGTGTTCACTTTCCCCGGTGACGAATTCGGAAAGGCGGTCGACAAGCTTTACAATTCTTTGGAAACAGTGGCTGTTCTCTGATTTAATTTGTATTTTAGCGGATGAGCGGCCATACCGGATGTCTTGTGCATTGTTCGGCCGTCTGCATAGTTAATGTAAATCATTAAACGATTGTGTCATGGATAACGCCAATGCAAAAAAAACGGCCGGCATTTCAGCTGCCGTGTGCATAATGATCGGCCTGATTTTCATCGGTCTCATGCTGCCGCGTTCTTTCAGAGTTTTCCGTTCTTTCGACAGGACCGTGACGGTGCGCGGCCTTTCGGAGAGGGAAGTGAATGCGGACAGAGTCATCTGGCCTATCGCATATTCCGTGGTCGGAAACGATCTTTCATCTGTCTATTCCGAAGTGGAATCGAAAAATTCCCTGGTGCTGTCCTTCCTCAGTGAAGGAGGAATCCCCGAAGGCGATATCTCGGTGGGGGTCCCGTCCATCTCCGATGCCTATGCGCAGGAATATGGAAGCAATGACAGAAGGTACCGCTATGTCGCGACCTGTGTAGTGACCGTGGGGACGTCCAAGGTGGAGGAGGTTCTGGCACTCATGAAAAGGCAGACCAAGCTCATTGAGAACAACATTCTGCTCAACACGGACAGCTGGAACTACAAACCTCAGTTCTCGTTTGAAGGACTCAATGACGTGAAGCCCGCGATGGTGGAAGAGGCGACGGCCAATGCGCGTGCTTCAGCGGAGAAGTTCGCCAAGGACAGCCGCAGCCGCATCGGAAAGATACGCACGGCCAACCAGGGTGTAATGTCCATTGAAGACAGAGATTCCAACACCCCTCAGATCAAGAAGGTGCGTGTGGTCACTACAATCGTTTACAATCTGTCCAATTAGCGCCTATGTCCAGAGACAATTCATTCCTTGCTTTTCTTGCCGGAGCCGCTATCGGTGCCGCGGCCGTGCTTTTGGCCGACAAGAAAAAAGTTTCCGCCTTGTTGGACAAGGTGGAGAAGGCTGTCATCGGCAAGAGCGGTGACGAGCCTTACGGTCAGGATTCGGACATGGATGAAGCCCCCGGGGGTGATTATGCCGCCGATGAGGCGAATTCCGATGGGACAAGTCTTGATGAGGCAAATCCTGAAGACAAATCCGAATAAGCCCGAATCGTATATGTCCGATTACAAGAAACCTGTCGAGGACCTTGCCGACGACCTCAGGGAATACGTGGACTTGCGCGTGGACGACCTCAAGCTGAAGATAGTGAAGGGTCTTTCCATCACCGCGTCCAGACTGATCGTTTCTCTTGTCCTTGTGATGTTGATGAGCTTTGCTCTGATAACGTCGGCTTTCGTTATGGCTTTGCTGGTCGGCGGCGCTACGGGGAATTATGCTTTCGGCGCTTTTCTTTCCCTCATATTTGTGCTCATTGTCCTGGCTGTAGTGTTCTTCTTCAGAAAGAGGATGTTTACGGGGGGATTCGTGAGAATGTTCATGCAGATTTTTTTCCCCGATGATGATCAACAGTAAGGAAATAACCAATCTAAGAGAGCTGGAGGCCGCTCAGGCAAGGCTCAGAAACCGCATACGGTACAAGCGGGCCGACATCGCCGCCGGTCTGGACAGCGCGAAAGCTTATTACGATCCTGTGAATGTTCTCAAGCGGGCCGTCTCCGATGCCGCTTCTTTGGTCGACTGGAAATCGGCCGTACTTACGTTCATTTCTAATCTTAGAAAAAAACTCTAATAACCGAATCATGACAAAACCTATCGTTTCAAAATGGTGCTCTGCGGTTTCCGCGTTGCTGCTCTGCAGTTTCGGCGCGTCAGCTCAGGGGACCCTGCAGGACTATGTCCGCGGGTATCAGCTCAGCAAGACTTTCTCCAGTGAAAATGTCTTGCATTGGGCCCGGTATGTCCAGTGGAAAGATTCCACCAACACTCTCTATTATCGTGTGCAGACAGCCGAAGGGCCTGTCTACGTGAGTTACGATGCGGACAAAAAACAGAAAAGGACTTATTCGAGTGCTGAAGAGATGAACAAGGCTCTCGGTCTGCAGAGATCTGCGGCTGCCTACGGAAACTTCTCTTCTTCCGGCTCCAAGTTCGGACCGCGCGAGAAACACTGGATGGAAGTGGACGAGGAGACGGACGCTTTCCCCGTACCTTCTCCGGACGGAAAGCTGGAGGCATACATAGACGGCCAGAATCTCACCGTCCACGAAGTGGGCACTCCTTATTCCACGGCCCGCGCCTTGTCCACGGACGGCACATTGGGATGCTATTATTCGAACCAGATTCTCTGGTCTCCTGACGGCAACTACATTTTCGTGTGCAAGCGCCGTCCTGTGCCCAAGCGCTACGTTTATTATGTGGAGTCTTCCCCTCAGGGACAGGTGCAGCCCGTGCTGCACAAGCAGGAATATGCCAAGCCGGGCGATGAACTCCCCCAACATTATCCTGTTATTTTCAATGTCAGGACAGGCGAGCGTGTGGCAGCCGACGGACAGGCTCTCTCAAACCAGTATGAGCTCGGCTATTTCAGCTGGAGCAAGGACGGCAGAGAAGTCTATATGGAATACAATCAGCGCGGTCACAAGCTGTATCAGCTGCTTGCAATGAATGCGCAGACAGGAGAACTTCGCGTGATCGCGGAGGAGAAGGCGGACACTTTCGTGAACTGGACCAGGATTTACCGCCATTTCACTGAAGACGGAAAGTACCTTCTGTGGACGAGCGAGAGGGACAACTGGAACCATCTGTACCTCATAGACATCGCCAAAGGCACATCGGAGGAGCCCGAGCTTCTGACCAAGGGTGACTGGTGCGTCAGGGAAATCGTCAATGTGGACGAGAAGAACCGCCGCATCACTTTCTCCGCCTCCGGCATGAACAAGGAAGAAGATCCGTATCTTATCCATTACTACAGCATAGGGTTCGACGGAAACCGCCTTGTAAGCCTCACTCCTGAAGAGGGAAATCACATGGCGGTGTTCAGTCCTGACGGGAAGTATCTTGTCGATACCTATTCTCTCGTGGACAAAGCTCCCGTTACGGAACTTCGCAGAACGTCGGACGGAAAACTTGTTGCTGTGCTTGAAAAGGCCGACATTTCCAGGATAGAGGCCGCCGGATGGAAGGCTCCCGAGCGTTTCGTCGCTCCCGGACGGGACGGCGTGACACCGATGTACGGCATCATATACAGGCCCGTGAATTTCGATCCTTCCAGAAAATATCCTGTGATTGAATACATCTACTCCGGTCCCGGCGATGCCTACACCAGAAAGGATTTCGCTTCCTACGACTATTCCATGTCCACTCTTGCGGAGCTCGGATTCATCGTTGTCCAGCTTGACGGCATGGGCACTTCCTGGAGAGGCAAGAAGTTCGAGGAGATCTGCTACAAGAATCTCAAGGACTCCGGTTTCCTTGACAGGAAGGCGTGGATAAGGGCCGCCGCTGCGAAGTACCCCTACATGGATGCCGACAATGTGGGCATCTTCGGCTGTTCGGCCGGAGGTCAGGAAGCTGCCGCGGCTGTCATTTTCCACGGAGATTTCTACAAGGCGGCATATTCCGCCTGCGGATGCCACGACAACAGGATGGACAAAATCTGGTGGAACGAACAGTGGATGGGCTGGCCTGTGGACAAGTCCTACGAAGAAAACAGCAATGTGGCAAATGCCTGGAGACTGGAACGCCCTCTGATGCTGGTGGTGGGCGAGCTTGACGACAATGTGGATCCTTCCAGCACCATGCAGGTGGTGAACGCACTGGAAAAGGCCGGTAAGGATTTCGAGCTTGTAGTCATCACAGGTGCCCATCACACCATGGGAGAGGCGTTCGGAGACCATAAGCGTTACGATTTCTTTGTGCGTAACCTTCTCGGCGTGAATCCTCCAAAGTGGCAGGAGCTTGACAAGGTCCTTGAAGCCGGGAACAAACTTAATTAACAATCATAAGATGAAAAAGAAACATATCTTATTTCTGGCCCTGGCGCTGTCGGCCGCAGTTCCGTCATTCGCCGCCGGGCCGGAACTGACCATCGAAGACCTTTACGTGAAAGGTACTTTCAGAGCACGCGGCGCCGCGCGTCCCGACTGGATGGAGGACGGCGTGTCCTATTCCACCCTCACCTCCGAGGGCCTTGTGAAAAACAGCATTGCCACGGGCGAGAAGACTCTGCTGGTCCCCATGTCCGCCTTTGTGCCTGAAGGCAGCGCAAAGCCTGTTTCCATCGAAGGTCTGGACTGGTCCAAGGACAAGTCCAAACTTGTGGTCTATACCAACTCTCAAAGAGTCTGGAGGATGAACACGAGAGGAGACTACTGGATAGTGGACGTCCCTTCCGGCAAGATTCATCAGCTTGGAGCCGGACTGGATCCTTCCAGGATGATGTTCGGAAAGCTTTCCGATGACGGCAGCAAGTTCGCATACGTGTACTACAACAACATCTATGTCGAGAATGTCGCCGACGGCACACGACGCCAGCTTACTTTCGACGGTAGCGACAGCATCGTGAACGGAACTTTCGACTGGGTTTACGAGGAGGAGCTCAGCGACCGTGACGGATTCCGCTGGAGCCCCGACGGCACTAAGATAGCCTACTGGCAGTCCGATACCGAAGGTACGGGAACTTTCCTGATGATTGACAACATAGATTCCCTCTATTCATTCACCATTCCGCTTCCTTACCCCAAGGCGGGCACTACCAACTCCGCCGTCAAGGTGGGCGTCGTGGATGTGGCTACGGCCAAGTCCGAGTGGTTCGATGTTCCCGGTGATCCGAGGGAGAACTATATCGCGAGGATGGATTTCGTGCCGGGCACCGATGAGGTGATGATCCAGCAGCTGAACCGTCTGCAGAACACCAACAGCGTTTATTACGGCAATGTCAAGACCATGGCTCTCAAGAAATTCTACGAGGACAAGGACGATGCTTTCCTGGATATCCACGACAACATCGAATGGCTTGACGGGAACAAATATTTCACATGGACCAGTGAAAAGGACGGATGGAGACATCTTTACCGTGTCAGCCGTGACGGCAGCAGCGAGACTCTCATAACCAAGGGCGATTTCGATGTCATAAGCATCAGCTGCATCGACCCCAAGGGAGGGTATGTCTATTATCTGGCTTCTCCCGAGAGTGCTGTGGAGCAGTATCTTTACAGGAGCAAGCTCAACGGCAAGGGTTCCGCGGAGAGGGTCACGCCTCAGGGCTTCAGCGGGCATCACAACTACAGCATAGCCCCGGGCGCCAGGTATGCGTTCTACAGCTACGGCAACAGCTTCACTCCTTCTGTCTATGAGATGATCACTCTTCCCGACCACAAGACTATTACCGTTCTGGAAGACAACGCGGCCCTCAAGAAGGTCTACGATTCCTACGGCTTCAACCACAGGGAGTATTTTCAGGTGAACATCGGTCCTGCAGTCCTTGACGGCTGGATGATCAAGCCCCGTGACTTTGACGCCTCCAAGAAATATCCCGTGATTTTCAATATCTATGGCGAACCTGCCTCCTCTACGGTCCAGAACAGCTGGAGCGGCGGCGACACATGGAATCAGCTGCTGGCCGAGAACGGCTACATCGTCATGAGCATAGACCCTCGCGGCACCAACAATCCTAAAGGGCGCGAGTGGCGCAAGAGCATCTACGGAAAGGTGGGCATTGTGGCAATGGCCGACCATGCCAAGGCCGTGAAGATGGCTGAGGAGATGTTTCCGTTCATGGATCCCGAGCGTATAGGCGTCTGGGGATGGAGCGGCGGCGGAAGCTCCACGGCTCACCTCATGTTCGAGTATCCCGACGTGTATTCCACCGGCATCGCCGTTGCAGGGGTCTATTCACAGTACCTCTATGACAGCATCTATCAGGAGCGTTACATGGGACTTCCTTCCACCAATCCGGAAGGATACCGTCTGGGTTCTCCCATCAACCATGCCGCCGGTCTGAAGGGAAACCTCATGCTGATTCACGGCACCGGTGACGACAATGTCCATTACCAGAGCTGCGAAATGCTCGTGAACGAACTCATCAAACAGGGCAAGATGTTCTCCATGATGTCCTATCCCATGAGAAGCCACGGCATTTTTGAAAGGGAGGGGACGACTCTCCACCTCTACAGCACCATGCTCAAGTATTGGAAGGAGCATCTTCCCGCCGGTCCGCGTTAGCCCCCCTGTGCCCGGCTCTCCTTGCCGGGCCGGAGTTTCTGCCAAAATGAACAGCACCCCGGAAGTCATACAAAAGCTTCCGGGGTGCAATGCGGCCGTGCGCAGGCTATGCAGGCGGGCCGGAATCAAAGGGCAGAATCAAAGGGCAAGTGAAGGTGTTCCGGGGCGGCAGAACGGAGACGGGGGAGAAGTGGAGGTACGTGAGCATCCATACGGCGCGCATAAGCTTCTGCACCGACCTGGGCGGACTGGGAGTTCCGTTGATTGACATAGCGCGCATGGCGGGGCATGCAAGCACGGCCATGACGGAAAGGTACATCGTGAACAGCAGGGTACAGCTGTCGGCTGCCGCAAGAATATATTTTGAATGACCCAAAAATTTTATTTACATGAAAAAACTACCAAAATACATGATGCTGCTAAGCCGAACGGACGCCTTGCACGACATCATCATCGAAACGGTTCCGCCGTTCCTTCTCGGCAAAGTGTACGGCATACCGAAGGCCGAGGCCGAACGGGTGGAGGCTGAAATAGAGGCGATGGAGTCAGGACGGTGGCCGCTGGCGAAGGTCAGGGGCTATACGCTGTTCGTGCACCCCGCAGGCTCCCTGACGGGCGGCAGGGTGACGGATGCGGAACTGCGTGACGCCCTCAGAGGCATGGCGGACTACTACGCTCAGGAGGGCACGTACAAGAAGCACCGGCTGCGCATCTACCAGGAAGGAGTTCCTGACGACATCGACGAGGTGAACGGGCGGATAATCA
>CAYWPV010000084.1:0-7764 GCA_964460265.1 uncultured Muribaculaceae bacterium
GAGCTATATCGGCGTGTTTCTTTTTCCAAAGAAATGGATTGCAAATATAGATATTTCTCGTGAAACTCCAAAACTTTTCATTTATTTTTCAATATTTCCGCCAATGTCCCGTAAATGCCTTCGGCGTCCAGCCTGCATTCGTGTCTTTGCGAACTCTGGCTGTCCTGAATCATGAAGCGGTCCGGTATGCCTATGGCGTGTATCCTCGGTTTCTTTTTGCGCGAGGCAAAATATTCCGACACTTCTCCATAGAGACCACCTTTGACGGTTCCGTCTTCCACCGTGATGATGTCTTCGCAGTTTTCCGCCGCCTCTTCAAGGATGAAGGTGTCTATCGGTTTCAGGAATACCATGTCATACACGGACGTCTCCTCGCCGAATTCTTTCTTTATCCTGTCGGCCGCTTCGGCCGCACGGTTGGCGAACGGACCGAGGGCGATGACAGCTGTTCCCTTGCCGGAGCGGAGTCTGCGCCCTTTGCCGGCCTGCATAATCTCGAAGTCCGCGTTTCTCCATTCGGCAGATTCGCCGCATCCGCGCGGATACCTTATGATAAAAGGTCCGTGTCCGGTCTTGAGGCCGGTGTACATCAGATTTCTGAGCTGGAGCTCATCGGAAGGTGCTGAAATCACGCAGTTCGGTATGCTGCGGTATGCTGCCAGGTCGAAACATCCGTTGTGGGTGGCCCCGTCTTCTCCGACCAGACCGCTCCTGTCGAAGCACAGCACCACGGGAAGTCTTTGCAGTGCGATGTCGTGGATTATCTGGTCGTAGGCCCTTTGCGAAAATGATGAGTAGATGTTGCAGAAAGGTCTCATGCCCCCCGCCGCAAGTCCGGCGGAGAATGTCACCGCGTGTTCTTCTTCTATGCCGACATCGAAAAACCTTTCCGGTTTCTTTGATGCGAAAATGTCCATGCCGCATCCTTTGGCCATGGCCGGAGTTACGCCCACGACTCTGCTGTCCCTATCGGAGAGGTCAAGCAGGGTCTGTCCGAATACATCCTGGTATCTGTCGGCAGGGAACGGGCTGTGGATTCTTTCCCCCGTATCCGGAATGAAATGTCCGGGAGCGTGCCATACGGCCGGGTCCTTTTCAGCGGGAGCATAGCCTTTGCCTTTTATCGTGCAGGCGTGGAGGATTCTCGGACCGCCTATTGTCTTGAGGCGCGACAGTACCTGTACTACCGACTCGATGTCATTCCCGTCTATGGGTCCGAAATATCTGAATCCCAATGATTCGAACATGGCTCCTCCCGTTCCTCTCACGAGATTTGACTTCGTGTCGCGGGCCATTTTCTGGACGATCCGCCCCATGCGGCTGTTTCCTATTCTGTCCCAGATGCTGTTCTTCAGTTCGTTGTATTTGGGATCGGTGGTGATTTTCAGAAGATAGTTGTGAAGAGCACCGGTATTCTTGTCGATGGACTGGTTGTTGTCGTTCAGGATGATAAGCAGGTCGCTTTTGCTTGCGCCGGCGTTGTTGAGCCCTTCGAACGCAAGGCCTCCGGTTATGGCGCCGTCTCCTATCAGAGCTATGACTTTTTCCTTGACGCCCTGCATTTTAGCGGCCTCGCATATTCCCAGGGCCGCCGATATGGAAGTAGATGAGTGGCCTGTCCCGAAAGCATCGAACTCGCTCTCCGACATGTTCGGAAACCCGCTTATCCCGTCTCTGGT
Organism: uncultured Muribaculaceae bacterium; assembly: GCA_964460265.1. GTDB lineage: Bacteria > Bacteroidota > Bacteroidia > Bacteroidales > UBA932 > Cryptobacteroides. The sequence goes on from CAYWPV010000084.1 coordinate 1,680, forward strand.
CCTGTTTTTCAGGAAAAGTTTCTTCCTTCCTGTCAGTATCTTGTGCGCGTATGCCTGGTGTCCCACGTCGAATACGATCTTGTCGTCCGGAGTGTTGAATACGTAGTGCAGGCCGACTATCAGCTCGACCGCCCCCAAGCTGGAGCCCAGATGCCCCGGATTGACCGCGCAGCATTTGACTATGAAATCGCGCAGTTCGCCGCAAAGGATTCTGAGCTCGCTGATATCCAGCGTGCGTATATCTGCGGGAGAGTTTATTTTGTCAAGAATTCTGTACATGTTGTCTGAGCGAAGTTAAGACTTTTTTTTGACTATGCCGCAAAAACAATTATCTTAGCGATGCTGAAACTGATAACAAATAATCTGATATATGAGCGATAAAATAGGAAAGCTTCTGAACGACAGTGCCGCCGCCAGGTGGACTGCCTTGATTCTCATCGCGTTGATGATGTTCTTCGCGTACATGTTCGTGGATGTGATGTCTCCTCTCCAGTCACTTGTGGAGCATGAACTGGGATGGTCGCCTTCCACGTTCGGGACTTACGCGATGTCGGAGTACATATTGAATGTCTGCGGATTCCTCATCATAGCCGGAGTCATCATCGACAAGCTCGGAATCAGGGCTTCGGGAACCATGGCAGCGTCCATGATGGTAGTGGGCGCCTGTATTAAATATATAGGTGTAAGCGAATGGTTCAGCCATACTGCTTTCTACGGTTGGCTCGGTACATGGTGGACGGATCTTCCCGCCAGCGCTAAGATGGCTTCTTTCGGATTCATGATCTTCGGCTGCGGCTGCGAAATGGGCGGTACCACCGTTTCCAAATCCATCGCAAAATGGTTCAAAGGGAAGGAAATGGCTCTTGCCATGGGCATTGAGATGGCGATTGCCCGTGTGGGCGTGTTCGCCGTATTCTCCATAAGCCCGTACCTTGCCGAAAAGTTCGGAACGGTCCGTGCCCCTCTCGGATTCTGCGTAGTGCTGCTTCTGATAGGCCTCATAAACTATCTTGTATTCTGTGTAATGGACAAGAAGCTTGACAATCAGATGGTAGAGTCCGGTCTGAAGAGTGAGGACGGCTCCGGGGAGGAAGAATTCAAATTCTCCGACCTTGGGAAAATCTTCGGCTCCCTCAGTTTCTGGGTGGTGGCCCTGCTTTGCGTTCTTTATTATTCCGCGATATTCCCGTTCCAGAGATATGGAGCTAACATGCTGCAGTGCAATCTTGACGGGATTTCGGCCTCTGCAGCGGCCAACATCTTCCGCTGGTTCCCTATCGGTGCCGCCGCCATAACCCCGATTCTGGGATACTATCTTGACAGAAAAGGCAGGGGAGCCACGATGCTGATCATGGGAGCGATGCTTCTGATAATATGTCATCTCGTATTTGCCTTCGCCCTGCCTGCCACGCACAGCAGAACGCTTGCATACGCGACTATCGTTGTGCTTGGAGTGAGTTTCTCGCTTGTTCCCGCCGCCCTGTGGCCTTCGGTCCCCAAGATCATTGACGAAAAAATACTCGGTTCGGCTTATTCCCTCATTTTCTGGGTGCAGAACATCGGACTTTGCTTTGTTCCCAAACTCATAGGAAATGTTCTCAATTCTTCCAATGCGGACAATCCGGCGGTAATTGCCGCCAAAGAAGCCAAAGCTGAGTTCATACCTTATGATTACACGGTTCCGCTCATCATATTCGCAGGATTCGGAGTTGCCGCGCTGGTCATTGCCATATATCTTAAGGCTCTTGACAGGAAACGTCATCTCGGTCTTGAACTTCCGAACATAAAATAGGTGCATAATCATATAGAGAACTCAACTTCATATAATGGAAGTATGAAAGAAATGGGCAAGGGCGTCAGATGGATGGCCCTTGCCTGTCTTGTCGTCCCGATGTTCGCATCGTATTATTTCGACGACATGTTTTCCACCCTTTCCCATTTGTTCGAATCTCCCGGCCTGCTTGCACTTGGATGGAATTCGTCCGATTACGGTCTGTATACCAGTGCATACTCGGTCCTTTGCGTGTTCGGAGGCTTGGTGATATGCGGAATGCTTCTCGACAGATGGGGGGTCAGGACGACGGGTTCCATATTTGTCGGGATGATGATTTCAGGGGCAGCGCTCGTGACCTGGGCTATAAGTTCCGGTCTTCCGCCGCATAGTTCGCTGAGTCTTGCCTATGTGGGGTGTATGCTTTTCGGACTGGGAAGCGAGATAGCCGGCGTAGCTGTGACAAGGAGCATTGCCAAGTGGTTCAAAGGGGGAGCCATGGCCCTTGCCATGGGGCTTCAGCTTGCGATTGCCCGTCTCGGAACGGCGTTCGCCCTCGTCGTGTCCCCGCTTCTCGTAGCCGCAAAACCGGTCGGCGAAGTGTATTCTTTGGCCGAGACTGCACGTCCTGCATTGTTGGGGATGTCTCTTATGTTTGCCGGGGCTCTACTTTGGGCTGTTTTTGTCGTTCTTGACGGTCTTTTTGACAGAAGGCGCGGAACGGAGATCCGGACGGACGGACCTGGCGGAGATCGTTTCCGTTTTTCCGATGTGCTGAAGCTTCTCCGGAACAGGGAGTATGTCACTCTGGCTCTGCTCTGCGTTTTTTTCTACAGTTCCGTAGTGTCTTTCAAAAAATTCGCGAGTGCCATCCTCATCCCGAGGTTTGATGTTTCTCCTGAAGCGGCAAGCTGGATGGTCTCCATGTTGCCTTTCGCGACGGTCATCTTCGCACCCTTGTTCGGCATGCTGGTGGACAAGGCGGGAAAAGGTACCCTGTGGATGACTATCGGTGCCGTACTGGCACTCGCCGCACATTCGATCCTTGCGTTCATGCCTTCGGGAATCCCTTTTTTCGGTTGTCTCAGCATGGCTTTCCTGGGCTTTGCATACTCCCTCGTTCCTGCCGCCATGTGGCCGTCTGTCCCGAAGATTGTTCCCGACAGGGTATTGGGCACGGCTTTCGCCCTCATATATTGGGTACAGAACATAGGGCTCATGCTTTTCAAGCTTTTCGCGGGCAAAATCTTTTCTTTCCACTCCGGAGACTCCATGCGCGGTTCTTTCTTTACGGAGCTCATGTTCGTTGCCGTGTGTTCAATTGCGCTGATTCTTGCTTTTTATTTCAGAAAGGCATCTTTGTCAAGACCTTGTCTCGGTCTTGACGCTCCTTCATCTAAATAGTTTTTAAATCAGATGGTTTGTTTAAGAATTTTTTTGCATATATTTGTGCTTGCAAAAAATATAAAACAATGATTTGAAATGTTATTTTGCACTTTCGGCAATTTTATCGAAACAATTCTAACGTTACATACTTAACCAAAATTCAATTTATTCACAATTAAACAACAAAAGGCATGAACAAAATTTTGCGATTCTGCTTGTCTCTTTTGCTAATTGCCGTGTCGCTTCCTTCAATGGCGGCCGTCTTGGTGAAAGGTAGAGTGACTGATCAGGGAGGTCTCCCTGTCATCGGTGCTGGCGTTGTGGAAGTGGGTACGGGAAACGGTGTCGTCACCGATGCCGATGGCCAGTATTCCATTTCCGTTGCTTCAGGAGCATCCGTGCTTCAATATTCATGTATCGGTTACCGTACGGTCGATGTGACGGTCGGAACACAGGCAGTGATTGACATAGTCCTTGAAGAAGAGACCTCGTTCCTTCAGGAGGCTGTCGCCATCGGTTATGGAACTCAGAAGAAAGCTGACATTACATCTTCGGTGCAAAGCGTCAAGGCCGATGATTTCAACGCAGGTTCCGTGATTGATGCCGGACAGCTCATCCAGGGCAAGGTGGCCGGTCTGCAGATCAATATCTCTTCAGGAGACCCTACCGCTTCTTCAGCCATTTCGCTTCGCGGTACTTCTTCTCTGCTCGGAACGACGGATCCTCTGGTTCTGGTAGACGGAATCCCCGGATCTCTTTCAACAGTCGCTCCGGAAGACATCGAAACCATAGACGTGCTTAAGGACGGTTCCGCTACCGCCATCTACGGAACCCGAGGCACAAACGGAGTCATCATCATCACGACGAGAAATGCCAAGCGCGAGATGCCGGCCACTGTCGAATACAGCGGATACGTCTCCGCTTCCACATGGCTGAAGACTCCTGATTTCCTGGACGCGAAGGCTCTTACCGACCTCCGCTCGCAGGGATTCTCGTTCGTAGGTGCGAGGGGTGAATTCCTCGATGCGGCCGGAAACAACGCCGAGAAACCTACTGACTGGTTTGATGAAATCAGCCGCGTGGCCATTACACACAACCACAACCTTTCCATAATGGGAGGAACCAAGCACAACACCTACACGGCCAACATCTCCTATAACGACAATCAGGGTACAATCAAAAATACGGGACGTGACCAGATGCGTGCCAGAGCTCTTGTTTCACAGTATCTCCTGGACGACAAGATCAAGCTTTCCGCCGAAGTCATGGCCGACGAGACGAATGTGGATTCCGGAGTGAGCGCATCCTATGTCTATCGTCAGGCAAGCATTCATTCACCTCTTGAGCCCGTGTACGATGCCGAAGGCAATTACACAAAGAGGGACATCTATTTCTACCAGAACCCTGTGAGCATGCTCAACGAGCAGCTTGGAAAAACGCGCTACAGAAATGTACGTTTCAACGGAATAGCCGAATACAAGCCGATAGAGCAGCTTACGCTCAAGGCTCTTTATGTCCGCAAGGGCCAGAATTCCATATCCGGACATTACAATACCCGTCTTGACGAATCCACGACCAAGGACGGCAGAAACGGTACCGCAAGCCGCAGCACTTCCGATTATGTGAGCAACATGCTCGAGCTGAGCGCAAGCTACAATCAGGATTTCGGCAAGCATCATGTGACTGCCGTTGCCGGTTATTCCTATGAAGATCATTACAGCGAGAGCTTCAACGTCTCCAACTACAACTTCCCTTCGGACGCATACACCTGGAACAACATTGGAATGGGTGACGCTCTCAATAAGGGGCAGGCGAGCATGGGTTCCTACAAGAGCAGCTCCAAGCTTATCGGACTTTTTGCCCGTGCGACCTATAACTACGATGACCGCTATCTTGTCATGCTCTCTCTCAGAAGAGACGGTTCCTCCAAGTTCGGAACGGATCACAAGTGGGGAAGCTTCCCCGGCATCTCAGCCGGATGGCGCATCAACAACGAAGAGTTCATGAAGCAGTACACCTGGCTCAACAACCTTAAGCTCAGGGCAGGATTCGGTATAACCGGTATCGATGTTTCATCTCCTTACCAGTCTCTCGCTTCGCTCAACTATTCCGGTTCGTATCTTTACAACGGAGAGTGGATCAAGACGCTGAGTGCGGTCCGCAATGCCAATCCGGACCTCCATTGGGAAAAGAAATACGAGTACAACGTCGGATTGGATTTCTCAGTCCTTGACGAGAGACTGAGCGGAAGCATAGACTTCTACCAGAGAGATACCAAGGATGCGCTTTACAACTACAGCGTTCCTGTTCCTCCTTACCAGTACGGTTCCATCATGGCGAATGCCGCCCATATCAGAAACAAAGGTGTGGAAATCCTTGTCAACGCCACACCGGTGGCCACCCGTGATTTCGACTGGAATTCTACGCTTACCGGTTCATACAACAAGAACGAGCTTGTGTCACTCTCCAGCGACACATACAAGTCTGACTCCGACTACTTCTACACCGGCTACATCAGCGAGCCTGTCCAGAAGTATTCCCATATCGTGAAGGTCGGCTGGCCTATCGGTCAGATCTACAACCTCAAGTCAGTCGGTGTGGACGAGAAGGGAAGATGGGTTGTCGAGAGAATCCGCCGCGATGAGAACAACGACCCCGTCAGCAAGTACTACGATCTTGCCGAGAACGCCAGCGAGGCTGACTATCAGGTTCTCGGAAACGGCGTTCCGAGATTCAACGTCGGTTGGACCAACAACTTCCGTTACAAGAACCTTGACCTGGCCATTTCCATGCGCGGAGCTTTCGGTTTCCAGATTCTCAACATGCAGAAGCTGTTCTACGGAACATCTTACGGTGATTTCCAGTACAACGTCCTCAAATGCGCCTATGATCTTCATGACGCCGTAGATTCCAGGACCGGTGAGAAGC
>CAYWPV010000085.1:0-7581 GCA_964460265.1 uncultured Muribaculaceae bacterium
AGGCAAACGGCGATGTCCTGTTCCTGTCGGTGTTGTCGATGAAAATTTCCGGCAGTGACACCAGGCCGAGATTTTTTCCGCTTTTGCCCGCTATGTTTATGGGAGTGTCGGAAGGCACTTCCAGAAGTTTGTGCAGTACATCGGTCATTGTTTTGCCGAGGAAAGCGGAGATGATTGCCGGCGGAGCTTCGTTGGCTCCAAGGCGGTGGGCGTTGGTGGCCGAGGCAATCGAGGCCTTTAGCAGAGCGTTGTGTTTCTGTACGGCGGCGAGCACATTGACAAAGAATGTGACGAACAGAAGGTTCCCTTTGGCGTCCTTGCCCGGGGCCATCAGCTGGATGCCGGTGTCAGTGCCGAGCGACCAGTTGTTGTGCTTTCCGGAGCCGTTCACCCCGTCGAAAGGTTTTTCGTGAAGAAGTACCACGAATCCGTGCCTGCGCGCGATTTTGGTCATCACATTCATGATGAGCTGATTCTGGTCATTGGCCAGATTTGTCTCTCCATAGATGGGAGCAAGCTCGAACTGGTTGGGGGCCACCTCGTTGTGTCTGGTTTTTATGGGAATTCCGAGCCTGTGTCCTTCGATCTCCAGATCTCTCATGAATTCGGCTACCCTGGTCGGAATCGCTCCGAAATAGTGGTCGTCGAGCTGCTGGTTCTTGGACGAATTGTGTCCCATGAGAGTCCTGCCGGTTATCATAAGATCCGGACGGGCTGAATACAGGGATTCGTCTATCAGAAAGTATTCCTGTTCCCAGCCGAGGTAGGAGTACACTTTTTTGACGTTGGGGTCGAAGAGTCTGCAAATGGGCACTGCAGCGTCAGAGACGGCTTTAAGGGCCCTTTTCAGAGGAGTTTTGTAGTCAAGAGCTTCTCCTGTGTAGGAGATGAAGATAGTCGGGATGCAGAGAGTGTCGTCCTGAATGAAGACTGGAGAAGTAGGGTCCCATGCAGTGTAGCCTCTTGCCTCGAAGGTCGCCCTGATTCCGCCGCTCGGGAACGAGGATGCGTCCGGTTCCTGCTGGGCCAATGACTTTCCGTCGAAAGTCTCTATGACGCCGCCTTTGCCGTCATACTCTATCAGCGAATCATGCTTTTCGGCCGTGGTCTCCGTCAGAGGCTGAAACCAGTGTGTCACATGGGTCACGTGGTGTTCCAATGCCCATTCCTTCATCCCTTTCGCAACTCCGTCCGCGGTTTCGCGATCCAGAGTCCTTCCGTTGTCGATGCAGTCCAAAAGGCTTTTGAGCGTCTTGGCATCCAGGTACTTGTGCATCTTTTCCCTGTTGAAGACAAGTTCTCCGAAATAGTCCGAAGGCTTTCCTGACGGAGCTTCGGCTTTGACGGGCTTCTTTTCGAAGGACTCTTTCACTAAATCAAATCTGTCCATTTGTAGTTTGTTTATATATTTGTTTTTAATCTTATTCAACAAAAAAAGGCTGAACCTTTCGGCCAGCCTTATTAATTTTTTTTTGTTTTTCTTCAATCATGTTTACCGGACTGGAAGCGTAAACGCAGAAAAACTCAGGACCTGCTGGTTCTGATTGTTATTCTGGTTATTATTCTGGTTGAACATATCCGCTTACGGAGTCTTTTTTGTTTGTGCTGCAAGTATAATTAATTTTTTTCGCAATGCAAGGATTTTTCTTTAAAAAGAGAACTTTATCGATTCAGCGAGAATTCTGCAGATGCTTTTCCCTGCGAATTCCGGGGCCGGGCTGAAGTGTACGTCGTAGGTAAAATCCTGAAGCTGAACGGGCATTTTCAGCAGTTCTCCATTGCCGAATTCCTTTTTTGCAGCGATTTCGGGCAGGATGGCGACAATGTTTTCAGATGACGCTGCCAATGATTTCAGAGTCTCTATGGAAAACGAGGACACAGCCACGCGTGCACGGACATCAGGCGTCAGCATGGACTCGTATCCGCTCCATACCGCGAATCTGTTGGAAACGTGGATGCCGGCCAATGTGGAGAAGGGTTTCGTTTCGGCAAACGGAGCGGAGGCGAGAGTTCTGTTTATGGGAGATGCGGCGGCGGCAGCTTCCATTATCCCAATCAACTTGCTTTCGCCTTGGAAATCAAGAGTGTCCGGACTTGGATAGACGCTTATCTCCACATCGGCATCTGCCGGAGGACCGGCGGTTCCGCCCTTTCCTCCTATATCTTTTAACACGAATCCGGTGCCGGGGCGGGAAGCGCATATCGTGGATATGGTCTTTGGCAGCACGTAGGCTGCGATTACGGGGTCTGCGGAAATCCGTATGGTCCGTCCGTCCGCCGACTTTCCTTCCGGGCCGAACATCCTGCGGGCCGAATCGTACCAGTACAGTATACGTTCGGCGTATTCCATGAAACATCTTCCCTTAGCCGTCAGCCTGATGTCGCCGCGTTCCCTGCTGAACAGCTGCATTCCTGTTTCGCTTTCCAAAGCGGAGATGCTTCGGCTTACGGCGGGCTGGGTTATGCCGCATTCCTTTGCCGCCATGGTGAAACTGCCGTTTTTTGCGACAGCGAGGAATATCTTCAGTTTCGTGTCTTCAAACATAGTCCGTCTTCTTTGTAGAGGAAAAATCACAATTGCCTTGAAAGACAATGCAATGGCAAATATAGCCAGATTATTCCAAGTCTTGCGGAGACTAAATAAAAAAAACGGAAATGAGGAAATAATCTAATTATTTGTAGTTTTGTGCTGTAAAACAAAAAGCAGAATGAAACGGATTTTTTTCTTCGCTCTGACCCTCCTGTTTTCACTGGGGCTTCATGCCCAGGAGGGACGGACGCTTCCAAACGACCCTGCCGTGAGAGTCGGCAAGCTTGACAACGGCATGACCTATTATATAAGGCACAATGAACTGCCTGAGGGACGTGCGGAATTCTACCTTGCGACAAATGTGGGTGCCATACAGGAGACCCCCGACCAGGACGGGCTTGCCCATTTCCTGGAACACATGTGCTTCAACGGGACCAAGAACTTTCCGGGAAAGAAGCTTCTTGACTATCTCCAGAGCATAGGAGCATCGTTCGGAGGCAATGTCAACGCTTCCACCGGCGTTGAGAAGACACGCTACATGCTCAACAACATACCTCTTGTGGATCAGTCCGTGATAGATACATGTCTCCTTATAACACATGACTGGTCGCATTTCGTGACAAACGATTCCACGGAGATAGACAAGGAAAGGGGAGTGATAGTGGAAGAGAGGCGTTCGAGAAGGAACGCGGCATGGAGGCTTCACGAGAAGAGTCTCCCTTACATCTATGGGGACAGCAAATACGGGAGCTGCACTCTCATAGGCAGCCAGGAAAATCTGCTCAATTTCAAGCCGGAAAGTCTCAGGAATTTCTACAAAACCTGGTACAGACCGGATTTGCAGGCAATCATTGTGGTAGGTGACGTGGATGTGGAATATGTGGAAAAGAAGATCCATGAGATTTTCGCCGACATCCCTGCTCCGGTGAATCCCAAGGCCAAGGACGTGATAATGATACCGGACAACAAGGAGCCTGTGGTGGGCATTCTCACTGATCCGGAATACACCCAGGTAAACATTCAGGTTATGTGGAAGAGCAAGGCAGCCCCCAAGGAGATGAACAATACCTTGGAAGCCGAGGCTGAGGATATCGTCAAGTCCATAATCTCCCAGGTTTTAGCCGAGAGATTCTCCGATATTGCAGCTGAGCCTGATTCACCGTTCCTTGCAGCATCGGCATACATAGGCAACCTTACCAACACCTGCGAGGTTCTTATGGGGCAGGTCAATGTCAAGGAAGGAGAGGCTTTGACGGGATTCAGGGCATTCATGACCGAAATGGAGAAGGCCGGGCGTTACGGCTTCTCCGAAGATGAAGTGACCCGTGCACAGAATGACATTCTCGCAGCCTATGAGACCGCTGCCAAAACTGCGGACACGAGGAAGAATTCGCAGTTCATAGGACCTCTCATCAACAATTTCTTCGACAATACTCCGTTCATGGATCCTTCTGTGGAATATGAGCTTGTCAAGAATCTTATGCCCATGATTACCGCCGGGATGGTGAACGAGGCCCTGAAGGCTGAGATTACCGATGAGAATATGGTGATAATCTATGAAGGTCCTGAAAAAGCCGGCATTGTGCAGCCTTCGGAGGAAGAGATTCTTACCGTCCTTGCTCAGGTCCGCGCATCCGACATCAAACCCAATGAAGAGAAAACTGTGGCTGCGGATTTTCTGGACGCTTCCAAGCTCAAGGGTTCTCCGGTCAGGAAGGTTTCCTCAGGCATATACGGAAGTACAGTATGGACACTCAAGAACGGACTTGAGGTGATTCTTTACCCTACAGAGTACAACAAGGACAGAGTCTCGTTCAATCTTTTCAAAAAAGGCGGCTCTTCTCTCATAGCTACGGAAGATCTTCCGAGCTTTGACGACAACATCTGGGGACTGTTCCTGGAAAACAGCGGAGTCGCTTCTTTCTCCTGCAATGAAGTCAGCAAAATGCTTTCGGGCAAGAATGTCAGCGTCAGTCCGTACATCAGTTCACTCCGTCACGGGATAGAGGGTACTTCCACTCCCAAAGATTTGGAGACAGCTTTCCAGCTCGCATATCTGGAGTTCGTTGAACCGCGTTTCGACATTGACGAGTACAATCAGGGGATAAAGACTATAGAAGCCATCCTTCCCAATCTGCAGTCACAGCCCAACTACAAACTCCAGAAGAGAATGTATGAGGACTTCTTCGGCAATAATCCCAGAAGGCAGATGATTGACGGGTCCACTCTGTCCAAGGCCAGCCTTGCCACCATAGAGAGGGTATACAGATCTTTGTTCAACGATGTGGCAGGCGCCAGGCTTGTGATAGTGGGCGATTTCCTGCCTTCGTCAGTGCAGCCTCTCGTCGAAAAATACTTCGGTTCTCTTCCCAAAGGCAATAAATCTACCGACTGGGTCAATACCCGTTCGGCGATAGTGGATGCAAATGTACACAGCGATTTCTCGGTGGACATGCAGACTCCCATGACGACCGTGCTGGACGTGTTCAAGAGGAACATGGACTTCAGCTATGACAGGGAAGCGGCCATGGATGCAGTCAGCTATATCCTGAACATGCGTTACACTACTTCTCTCCGTGAAGAGGAGGGCGGCACCTACGGTGCAAGCGTGTCCGGAAACGTGGTCAATGCCCCAGAACAGTACGCTCTCATACAGATCTACTACAATTCCAAACCTGCATCGGCGGACAAACTCCGTTCCCTTGCGGAGGAAGGAATCAGGAATCTTGCAACTGAAGGCCCTACAGCCGAAGAGTTCGACATGACAGTAAAGAATATACGGAAGAATATTCCGGAGAACAGGATAAAGAACAGTTACTGGATGTCGTCCATCATTTCCCATGAAATGTTCGGCCTTGACAGCGACAAGGGTTATGAGGCTGCTGTCAACCGTCTTTCTCCGGAATCCGTCAGACAGATGGCTTCCGACCTTGTGGGCGGCTATGAGCTTGAACTTATAATGCGTCCGGCTTCTTCTGCCGAGGAGGAATAATTCCTCTTCGGCTCTCATCCTACAGGAAGAAGCACAGCATCACCACAAGGAATATCGGCAGGCAGATTGCCAGAGAAAATCTGGCCATGTAGCCGAAGAATGAAGGCATTTTGACTCCGTAGTGTTCGGCTATGGATTTCACCATGAAATTGGGACCGTTCCCGATATAGGTGAGCGAGCCGAAGAACACGGCTCCTGTGGAAATGGCTGCAAGAAGCTCCTCGCTTATGCCTGCGGCTATCCTGACCCCCTCCTGTAGAGGGAGCGTGCCGGCTGCGGCATGGAAGACCATGGCTGTGGGTGCATTGTCCAGGAATGCGGACAGCAGTCCGGTGAAGAGGAAGAATTCCCAAGGTTTGTCTATGCCGAGCGGATGCTGTTGGAGGTACATCAGTGCGGGAGGCATGGTCGCGAATATGCCCGCGAAAACGAAAGCGACTTCAATTATGGGACCCCATGAGAAGCTGTTGCTTCTGCGGGTGTCCCTTTTTGTTGAGAGCAGGGACATGAGGATGATGGCGATGAATGTCCATTCTCTGAGAAGCCGCAGGTAAAAAGGAGCCTCCTCTGCTCCCATGGCCGGGATGTATTTCGGGTTGATGAACATTGTGGATGCGATGACGCAGAGCAGCCAAAGGAAGTTGATGCTGCCGCTGATTTTCAGTTTTGCAGCGGCTTCTGAGTTTACACCGCCCGATGTGTCTGCGGTATTTGCTACATTCGCTGCATCGGATTGTTCGTCAGGTTTTTTTTCTTTTCTGAAGAAGTATCTGTCAGTGAAATAGTATGCGGCAAGCAGCAGAAATCCGGCCAGCGCCCATTGCGGAGTCAGGTTGAAAAACCATGTAAATCCGGCCCCTTTCTGGAACAGGAGGAACAGGGGCGGGTCTCCAAGGGGAGTCAGAAGTCCTCCGCAATTGGCGACGGCCGCGATGAAGAACAGGATGCTGTGGACACGGTGTTTTCTGTTCCTGTTGGTTTCCAGCAGAAGTCTTATGAGAAGCATTGCCGCTCCGGTGGTGCCCACGAAAGAGGAGAGCATGTATCCTGCACCGAGTATCATTACGTTTGTGGAAGGCGCGGCTTTCAGATTGCCTTGGATGCGTATGCCTCCTGTGGTGACGTAAAGGGCGGAAAGCAGGAGGATGAACGGGATGTAGTCAAAGAAAATCTGGTGGATGAAGACTTTCGACAGTCCGTGGGTGATGAACCATGCTCCCACCGGGAGGCCGAGTATCAGCGAAACGAGAAGTTTGTTCAGGTTATGCCTGTCTTCCCACCATCCGGAAAGCCTTGTAAGGGGGAGTACCGCAACGCACAGGAGCATCAGCGCAAAAGGGATTATAAGATAGAGAGGGATAATTTGTTCCATAAAAAGGGATAAGTTATTCCATGCTGTGTTTCATGCGGCTGCAAATTTACATATTCTTTTCACATTGTCCGAATGATTCTTCACCTGAATAAAAATAGGGAGAGAATGCTTGTACAGCATCCTCTCCCGTTTCGAGTATGTAGGTGCGGATTATTTTCCCGCAAGTTTCTTGTAGTTGTTGTAACGGATCTTCGCGAACTCCTCTGTCTTCTGAAGCAGTTCGTCAGCCCTGTCAGGGAACAGCTTGTACAGTGAGGAGAAACGTACCTCGCCTTTGAGGAAGTCCTGGAACTTGCTCCAGTCAGGCTCTTTGGAATCGAGCGAGAACGGATTCTTATCAGTGCCTTCAAGCGCAGGATTGTATCTGTAGAGATGCCAGTAACCGCACTCTACGGCCAGTTTTTCCTCCTTCTGGCTCAGGCCCATGCCGGCTTTGAGGCCGTGGTTGATACAAGGAGCGTAGGCTATGATGAGAGAAGGTCCGTCGTAGGCTTCGGCTTCCTTTATGGCGTTGAGGTACTGCACGGGGCTGGAACCCATGGCAACCTGGGCGACATAAACGTAGCCGTAGCTCATGGCCATCATTCCGAGATCCTTCTTGCGGATCTTCTTTCCGGATGCGGCGAACTTGGCGATTGCTCCGGCAGGGGTGGCCTTTGAAGACTGGCCGCCGGTGTTGGAATAGAC
>CAYWPV010000086.1:0-7519 GCA_964460265.1 uncultured Muribaculaceae bacterium
GTTCTCTGTATGGTGGTTATGACAATCCTTTTTGCTTCTTTTGTGGCATTCATCCTCGCATCGTCTATCGTGTCGTTGATGTATGCCTGAGCTTCCGTCCTGGCTTCGGCCTTCATGTTTTCCATAAGGATGTTCTTCGCTTCAGCCGCCGTCATCCCCGCTATGCTTTCAATCTGCTTGTTGGCTTCTGCGCTCAGCCTGTCGTATTCTTCAGCTTTCTTCTCCAGTCCGGCTTTCATCGCATTCAGTCTGTTTTTGGTGTTCTCTACGTCTTTGAGCTTGCGCTGAAGATTGTCGTTCTGCTGGTTAAGATTGTTCTCTTTCTGTTTCAGGCGGATTTCGGCATCTTTCAGCTGGTTGTTCTTTTCCGTCACTTGACGGTCATGCTCGGATTTGAGCTGAAGAAATTTCTCCTTTGCCTGAAGGATGCGTTCCTTCTTGATGTTTTCCGCCTCAAGTTCCGCCTTTTCGATAATCTGCTCCTTCTGGCCTTTGAGGAGCATTTTCCGTATGAATATATAGGCTGCAAGCGTTACTGTTCCGCCAATCGCTATGCCTAAAAGCAACCAAAGAATCATAGTCTATCTGATATTAATAATTTCTAAAAAACAACAGACCGTCAGCCGGTTGGGCTTACGATCTGTGAAATTGAAAAGCCGTTGGCCAGCAGACAGAAAAATCTATATTTCAAGATTTGGGCTCAGCCCCGTTTCAGGTATCCATCGTTCTCCGCAAGGAGAATCCCCCAAAAGGTTACCATGGCCCGCCATCTTCGGCGCTAGTTACCCGGTTCCAAAGAACGTGTTGTTTTCAGCTCCAGGGTCAACGGCTACTTTTCTATATTGTCTATGTAGTTTCTCATGTCATTGTCCAAAACTTCCGCCTCGCCTTTTATGGCGTTCAGTCTGCGTTGGAGGATGATGCTGCCGATGCTTTCGTTAAGAGCTACAAAAGAAAGAATGTCGCTTATTATGCGCCCCGGATATTTGGTCAGATACGCGGAAATCTTCCTGTTTATTTCTGCTGCTGCGAGCCTTATGTTCTCTTCGTCTTCCGGAGAAGGCGCGTTCATGACGAACTCGCGCTCAGCGATCTTTATTGTGATTTTCTGGCTCATGTCATTTCTCCAATAAAGAGACGCATCTGTCTATTTCCTTTATCAGCTTCTCAATCTTTTCCTTGGCATCCGCATTGTCTGCGGACGTGGCGGCGAAAGCTTCCGTAAGCTTATGATTATCTACTTGTCTTTCCAGATCAATAATCCGCTTTTTCAGTTTTTCGTTTTCCTGTCTGCTCAGTTCCAACTCATCGCTAAGCCGCAGGTGAAACTGCCTCTCGGACTCGTAGAGGGCAACAAGCTTTTCAAACTTACGCCTTATATCTTCAAGCATGACCGGAAACCATAACTGTTCTTGCAAAAATAACAAAAAAAAATCTCCGATCAAAGTGAAAATACAGCTCAGTTTCCAAAAACTTGCAAAAGAGCAAAACAGAGATTAAATTGCGGACTCAATGCTGCAGTCGGGTCTGCGGCAAAATGATTCTGCATGAAAAAAATCAAATTCGGCCTTTTGCCACGCATTCTGACGGCGATACTGCTCGGTATATTGACCGGTCTGTTCCTGCCTCTGCCCATTGTACGGATATTCACCACGTTCAACGGTCTGTTCGGAAATTTCCTGCAATTCCTTATTCCTCTGATCATTGTGGGACTCGTGACGCCGGCCATAGCTGAAATAGAAAGCGGTGCGGGGAAACTGCTCGTCGTGACGGTGGTCGTGGCATATCTTGACACCGTTTTTGCGGGACTTTTCTCATATGCCACGAGCGTGACGTTGTTTCCGTCTCTGATAGATGCAGGAGGTGCAGTCGAAGTTGCTGACACCGGAGTTGACACGAAACCTTATTTCACGGTCAGCATTCCTCCGATCATGGATGTTATGACTTCGCTCGTGCTTGCCTTCGTATCGGGACTCGGCATGGCCACATTCCGCACCGAAGGCCTGAAAAAAATTGCTGATGAATTCAAGACAATTATTTCCAAGACGATAGAGACGGCAATCATACCTATCCTGCCGATATATATATTCGGCATTTTCCTGGAAATGACTTGCATGGGACAGGCGTTCAGGGTTCTTAAGGTGTTCATATCCATAATCGGTGTGATATTCGTAATGCATGCGGTATTGCTTGTGGTCCAGTACTGCATTGCCGGTGCGGTGGTCAAGAAAAATCCCTTCAAGCTGCTTGGCACGATGATGCCGGCATATTTTACGGCATTGGGCACGGCTTCTTCCGCAGCGACGATTCCCGTAACGCTTGAACAGACGGAGAAAAATGGCGTAAGCGAAGAGATAGCTGGTTTTACCATACCTCTATGCGCCACTATCCATTTGTCAGGCAGTACTTTGAAGATAGTGGCCTGTGCCGTTGCCCTCATGCTCATGGAGGGAGAGCCTTTCAATTTCGGCATGTTCCTCGGTTTCATAATGATGCTTGGCGTAATGATGGTAGCGGCTCCCGGCGTCCCCGGCGGTGCTATTATGGCTGCTTTGGGAATCCTTGCGTCGATGCTCGGATTCGGCGAGCAGGAGCAGGCCCTGATGATAGCCCTTTACATAACTATGGACAGCTTCGGCACTGCGTGCAATGTTACTGGAGACGGAGCCATCGCTTTGATCATGGACAAGTTGTTCAAGAACAGAAAAGCATCCGCCTCTTGCTGAGACGGATGCCATATCGGTTTTCCGCGGTTTCAGATTCAGTTCAAATCATCGAGCCACAATGCTGACGAAGCATCGGAAGGCATCCTCCAGTCACCTCTGGGAGACAGGCTTACAGATCCTACCTTGGGACAGTCCGGGAGACATGAGCGTTTGAACTGCTGGTTGAAGAACCTTCTGTAAAAGACTTTAAGCCATTTATTTACGCACTCTTTCGTGTATACCCCCTTTTCGACGAATGCTTTCTCTGCAAGGAAACGCATTTTTGAAGGGGAGTAGCCGAAGCGGAAGGAATAGTACAGGAAGAAGTCGTGAAGTTCGTACGGGCCTACAAGGTCTTCGGTTTTCTGGGCTATGTTCCCGTCTTTGTCTGCAGGTGTAAGCTCCGGGCTGATGGGGGTGGCGACTATGTCCAGGAGGATGTCTCTGACGCTTCTGCCGTCTTCGGCCTCCTCTTTGAAATATGCCGCGGCAGCCCACTTCACGAGATATATGACCAATGTCTTTGGAATGCTGGCATTTACGGCGTACATGGACATGTGGTCACCGTTGTATGTCGCCCATCCGAGTGCGAGTTCTGACAGGTCTCCGGTACCTATGACGATGCCTCCCTCCTTGTTGGCTATATCCATCAGCAGCTGTGTCCGTTCCCTGGCCTGGGAATTCTCGTATGTGACGTCCTTTGTGTCCGGATTCTGACCGATGTCTTTGAAGTGCTGCAGGACTGCGGGTGCAATGGAAATCTCCTTGGAGGAGACTCCCAACGCTCCCATCAGATCAACCGCATTGCAATGGGTCCTGTCAGATGTGCCGAAGCCGGGCATGGTGACTCCTATTATCCTTTCTCTCGGCCAGCCAAGCTTGTCGAAAGCCAGAACAGTTATGATGAGGGCGAGTGTGCTGTCAAGCCCTCCGGAAATCCCGAGCACCGCTGTCCTGCATCTTATATGCTGCAGTCTTGTGGCCAGCCCCATGGTCTGTATGGAGACGATTTCCTCAGCTCTCCTACGGATTTCTCCCCCGTCGCCGTCGGGAACGAAGGGGTGCGGCTCCACATGTCTGTAGAATTTTTGGCTGAAATCGGTTGGAGCGCATTCTCCAAGGTCGTGTACGGAGTAAAGGCTTGCATAATATCCCGATGTCCTCCCGTCCGGCGATACGCTTCTGAAGGTGTTCTCTTTCTGTCTGAGGATGCGAATCTTTTCCGTGTCGATGTCGGAAATGATCAGTCCGCTGTCTGTGCTGAACCTTGGGTTTTCCGCAAGCAGGCTGCCGTTCTCGCAGATTAGGGAAGAACCTGCATAAACCAGGTCCTGGGTGGACTCTCCGAATCCGCACGAACTGTAGACGTAGCCGGAAATGGTCCTGGCGCTTTGGTTTTCAGTCAACGCTTTGCGGTAGTTATGCTTCATCAGTACTTCATTGCTTGCGGAAAGGTTGGCTATGATTTCCGCTCCGGCAAGTGCGTGGTAGGATGAAGGTGGGATGGGAACCCAAAGGTCTTCACAGATCTCTATCGCAAAAGACGTGTTTCCGAGTTTGAAAATCTGCCGGGGAGACACTTCAACTTCAAATCCCGCATAAGATATGAAACGCCTGCCTCCCGAAAAGTCTTCTCCGGAGGAGAACCATCTTGCTTCGTAGAATTCATTGTAATTCGGTAGATAGACTTTTGGAACAATGCCGTGTATTTTTCCGTCCTTTAGCACTATGGCGCAATTGTACAGCCTTCCGGCTATCCGTACGGGGGCTCCGACTATGGATGCCGTTTTGTACCCTGAACTGTCCCCGGCCAGAGCTGCAACGGCTTTCTCGGCTTCATCGACAAGCAGGGATTGCGCAAAAAGGTCTGCACAGCTGTAGCCTGTTATGCACAGTTCGGGAAAAACAAGCAGGGACACTTCGTTTTCGGCCGCCTTTTTTGTCAGAGCCTGTATATATTGCAGATTTGCCTTCACATCGGCGACTTTGACTGAAGGTGTAGCCGCGGCAGTTCTGAAGAATCCTAAATCTTTCATTCTGAGACTCTATTTTAAAAACGCGAAGAAAACCGCTACAATCAGAAAGGCAAACGCCACGAAGTGATTCCATTGCAAACTTTGCCCCTTGAACAATACGGATACTATGATGGTGAACACGGTAAGAGAAATCACCTCTTGTATCACTTTAAGCTGTATCAGATTGAATGGCCCACCGTTGCCCAAATAGCCTATGCGGTTCGCGGGCACTTGTGCGCAGTACTCAAAAAAAGCCGTGCCCCAGCTGACCAGGATTACCAGAATCAGAGGCCATCCATCGGAAATCTTCATCTCCTGCAATTTCAGATGGCCATACCATGCGAATGTCATGAATATGTTCGAGGTTATCAGGAGCAGGACTGTCAGCACCCCTTTCATCATCATTTCTCAGGCAGCTTTTCTATTATGGCGGCAAACAGGGCTGACATCTTGTCGGCGGCGGCATCAGCAGCCTTTATTACGGCATCGCCGTCGTTCACATAGTCCTCGGCATAGTCGTCGTGAGCTTCGTTGGTGATTACGGACATTCCGAAAACGGGAATATCCGAATGGCGGGCGACGATTACTTCCGGAATTGTGGACATTCCCGTGGCATCACCGCCTATGGTTCTTATGAACTTGTACTCATGAGGCGTTTCGTATGTGGGTCCGGTACCCCCATAATAGACGCCTTCCTTTAGCGGAATGTCCATCTGCGCGGCGGTTTCCTTGGCCAGAGCTATCAGCTTGAGGTCATACGGTCTTGTCATGTCCGGAAATCTGGGGCCGAAATCATCGAGATTGGGTCCGATTAGAGGGTTCGGCAACATGTTGATATGATCTTTTATAATCATCAGATCTCCAATGTGGAACGTGTAGTTGACTCCTCCTGCCGCGTTGGAAACGAAAAGATATTTTATTCCGAGAACTTTCATCACTCTCACGGGTAGAGTGACCATGTCCATGCCGTATCCCTCATAGTAGTGTATGCGTCCCTGCATGGCAATTACCGTCTTTCCGCCAAGGAAGCCGACTATGAAGTTACCTTTATGTCCCAGTGCGGTGGATACCGGAAATCCGGGAATGTCTCTGTATGGAATCGTGACCGGATTCAGAATCTTGTCGGCCAGTTTCCCGAGCCCGCTTCCGAGAATGATTCCGACTTCCGGTTTCAGACCCTCGGGGGAAAGCATTTCCTTTACATAATCCGCGGCCTTGTATATTTTCTCCGCTGCAGCATTCATGATTAATTATTTTTAGATTGTTTGACTTGTCTTCATCGGGGGCGTTCAAAGTTGTCCAGCCATTTTTCCGGCTTCTTTAAGAATCTCCTTTTCTCCTTCTATCCTGCGGTGCCTCATCAGGAATCTTCCGCCGCGCATGACGGAGTCTATGCAGTCGCTGTGTGCCGAGTAGACGAAGTTCGCGAGAAAAGAACCGGGGGACAGAAAGAAGGTATTGTCCGTGTCCACCAGAACTATGTCGGCCTGTCTTCCTGCTTCCAGCTTTCCGGCAGGCAGTCTCAGGGCTTTTGCCCCGTTGAGCGTGGCCATTTCCACGAGTTCGTCTATAGGCAGCGCCGCCGGATCCATTCTCCAGGCTTTCTGGAACAATGCGGCTGTTTTCATGGCTTCAAGCATGTCCAGGTTGTTTGAAGAGGCACATCCGTCTGTGCCGATACAGAGGTTGGCTCCTGCGTCTCGGAGTTCATTGTAGAGAAATCTGTAGCCGGAGGCGAGTTTCGCGTTGGAGTTGATGTTGTGTACGCAGTTGACCTTCCGTTCTCCAAGTATTCTCACGTCATTTCCGCTCAGCCAAAGGGTGTGGGCGGCTATGACGTTGTCCGAGAGGATTCCGAGGCGGTCAAGATATTCCACCGGGGTCAGTCCTTTGTGGAGGGCTTTGCAGTCATTCACTTCCTTCTCGGTTTCGGAAAGATGAATGTGCAGGGTAAGGCCGTGTCTGCGTGCAAATTCGGCAGACCAAAGCATCATTTCTTCGCTGACCGAATAGATTGCGTGGAAAGCCATTTCGAATATTGATCCGTCTTTCCATGAAAGAGACTCTTCGTACATCCTCTCGCACTGTTCCTTCTGCCTGGATGATTCTTCCGCATTTCCGCGATCCATCACGACATAGGATATTATCCCTCTCAGTCCGGCCTCGGCAGCAGCCTTGCGGGCGGCGGGGGAGTACCAATACTGGTCGTTGAAGGTGGTCGTTCCGGTCTTTATCATTTCGATGCATGAGACTTTCGTGCCCCAGTATACAAAGTCGGAATTGATACCGGATTCTATCTTCCAGATATTGTCAATCCATGTGCGGAAACTTACATCTTCCTGCATGCCGCGCATGAGAGACATACCCGCATGAGTATGCATGTTTATGAATCCGGGCATTGCAGTCATGCCTTTGCAGTCCTCCACCTGGTCTCCGTTGCAGAGAACGGATGAACCTGAGGGCGCTATGGACTTGATGATGTCGCCTTCAACGATGATGTCGGAAGGTTTTCCGTCGCAAATGACATTTTTCAGCATTATTCTGCCCATAGAGCCCGATGATATGATTTGAATTTTACAAACATACTGAAAAACTTTTTATTTCTTCAATCGGGCCGCGGCCCCGGATAAAAAAACGGCGGAAAGAAAAACTCTCCGTCCGTTCTTTTTCTTCATGTCTTCCTCAGAATTGCTCGGAAGAATCCGCTCCGTCCGCAGGACTCTCTTCCTTGCCGTATCCATTTTCGGAGTCATCTTTGAGGCAATTGTTTTTTATGAAGTCCAAAGCGTCATGCAGCCC
>CAYWPV010000087.1:0-7461 GCA_964460265.1 uncultured Muribaculaceae bacterium
TTGCAGACCTGTGCCTAACCGCTCGGCCAAAGCACCATCGTAGAGTACAAATATACGCTTTTAAACTTACATTCCAAACTATTCCCGAAAAAATTTCATACGGGATCTTCCAAAGTTATGCGCATGCAGATACCTCATCGAGCTTCCGGAACGTAGGCGACTTTCTCCCGACGAGGAGAACAGGCGGCAAAAAGGAATTATTCCACATAAAGAAGCAGACCTTTCAGATACTCCCCTTCCGGATGATAGATGTTGACTGCATGATCCGCCGGCTGATTAAGTCTGTCCAGAATCCTGACGCTTCTCCCGACTTGAGCCGCAGCAGAGAAAACGGTCAGCGCAAATGTCTCCTTGTCAACAACCTGAGAGCAGCTGAAAGTAAAGACAAGACCGCCCGCAGCCACTTTTTCTATCGCAGAGGCATTAAGACGCCTGTACGCCCTAAGCGCATTGTTCAACGCCCCCTTGTGTTTGGCAAATGCGGGAGGATCAACTATCATGAGGTCATATCTGTTTTCTTCGGACTGTTTAAGAAAATCCATGGCATCACCGCAAAAGGACGTATGACGGGATTCATCAAAGCCATTGAGCGCAATGTTCTCTGAAACCATGGCCATAGCTCTTTCCGAACTGTCCACGGACACGACGCTTTCCGCCCCGGCGGCAAGGGCATAGACGGAAAAGCCTCCTGTATAGCAGAACAGATTCAGCACCCGTCTTCCGGAAGCATAACGTCCCACCAGGGCGCGGTTTTCACGCTGATCCAAAAAAAAGCCCGTTTTCTGTCCTGTAGTCCAGTTTATCAGGAATCTGTTCCCATTTTCCAAAAGAACAAGCTCGTCCTTTTGAAAATCCGGCCTTTTCCACAAATAGCCGTCCACCGCATCCAGCCCTGCCTTGAACGGAACAGTAGATGAACTTTTGTCGTAGACAGCCCTGATGTTGTCTCCGTAAACCTTCACAAGTGCTTCGGCTATACGCATTTTTGAACGGAACATCCCCACCGAATGAGCCTGAAGCACACACACTCCGTCATAATAGTCGATGACAAGGCCCGGAAGGTTGTCTCCTTCTCCGTGTACGAGCCGATAGCAGTTTGTCTTTCCTCCAGAAATCGCCAGTCCGCAGGCAATCCTCACTGCAAGTGCGCGGCTCAACATTATTTCCCAGAAATCAGGCGCCAATACCGGAGAGTCGAAACTGAGAATCCTCACTGCAATTGAGCCTATCTGATAATGTCCGGCAGCAAGAAAACGCCCGTCGGAACCATAAACACCGACCACATCACCTTCCGCAGGATTGCCTGCTATCTGAGCTATCGCCCCTGAAAAAACCCACGGATGAAATCTTTTTATCGACTCTTCCCTACCTTTCTTTAATATGATCTTCGTCATTTGGAATTATCTCTGTTTCGCATTGCAACAATCTCTGATACATTGTCCGGCAGACCCAAGCGTCCGTCGCGGCGTATCTGAGCTGCGATTCCGACAAGGTCTCGGCTTCCCAGTTTGAAAGCTGCTGTGTCTTGGAAATCTTTACGCCGAGAATGATCGCTGCCATTTTTTTTACACTCTTGTCCCTGATACCGTATTCTCCCACAATTTTCTGAAGATCGACGAAGCCGGCTTCCTTGAAACCGACATACTTCTTCAGCCCTTTTATATCATCGGCAACCGCCGCCCCGACTTTTAGAATCGCCGGATTGGCCAATATGGAAGCGACCCTGCGGTCCAGCCCCAGAAGCTTTATTCTGAACAGGAAAGCTTTCTCCGCTCCGGAAAGCTGCAGAAGAGACGTGCCGTACTGTGGCTGCCCCGGACTGAAACACGGCCTGGACTCTGTGTCAAAACCTATTATCTTCTTGTTTTTAAGATACCTGACAGCCATGTCAAGTTCTTTCCCGGGTTTATCTATTACGTAAATATCCCCGAGGAAGCTTGCCTTCGGCAATTTTTCAATATCTTCAGGAAGTATCGAGCTAGCGAACATAGATAGAATAGGACTTTGGAGCGTTTGTTTCCATGTAATCCTCCATCGTTTCCGGGAAATACCTATCCCGCATTTTCACAAGGGAGAACGTGGATCTGCCCGAATCAGGCTTCCTGCTGTATTTGTAGGCAAAAGAAAAACCGCCGTCTACATCATAGACATCTTCAGGAAGATCCACAGACGGATATGTGATGAAGAACTGAAGGTCCGGATAAGATATTCTATGTGTAAAAGCATTTTCTTTTCTCAGGTAGGAATAACATTGTTCGGAAATGGCCTTCGCAGCCGACACACAGATAACCTCACGCGAAAGGATGTTTTTGTATATGAGCAGATTGTCATCATCCGTCCGGGAAAGGTACGTCACGAGCGAATCCAATCCAGGGCCGCTTACCGACCTGTCGTCCAGCAATATGGCATCTATCTTCCCGCCCTCACCCGCGATATAGCAGTCAAGTACATTCAGGAATTCTTTACGGACACGCTCCGGCCCGTCCGTATCTGCGGAGTCCCTGTACGAACAGTATACCCGGTAGTCAGATGCGTCACCTCTGACCGCGAGCACATCATCCAGTACGGAGGAATAGATTCCGTTGTCTATCTTGTCCTTCTCGCCCCAGACCAGAATATTCATGGCTCCCTCACCATGGCGGGATGCGGCATAATCATACATGGAGCGGACCGGCGTGAGAACCTTAACTGACTCCGGCCCGACGTTTCTGCACAAGGAATCAATATCATGAAATCCATAGACGGAAGCGGACGATGAAGCGAAAATGACAAACTTGGCCCGTTGCCTGTACATACGGCTGGCACTGTCATAGGGACTCTGAAGACAGACCGTGTCTATGGCCGAAAGAAAATTCCTCACATTGATTTCTTTCAGAAAAGCGGCGTTGTTCAGCGCCACATATTCTTCATAAGGATAATTTGCGAAATCCAATATCTCCGAGAAAGTCTCGCCGGCAAAATCAGGAAGGCCGTCCGATTTGATTTTCCCCGAGATGTTGTCATGCATGTCACATGAAACCAGGTTTTCGCAAAGACGGATGACATCCTCAGGTGCTCCTATCACGGCGACGGTACCCTTGCTTCTGTCGGCCGCAGTCAGGGAAATGTTTTTGTACGCCATGGACGACGTATCATTCAGAATCTTGATTGTCAAAGGGATAACCGACACCTCACCGGCCTTCTTCCGACCGCATGAAGCGGCACAAAAGGCCAGCAACAAAAGAGCTATGTATCCGACTTTTCTCATTTCCCGTACAGATGCCCGCAAATTTAGCAAAAAAAAGCTACAGCTCAATATAATTGTAAGATGCCCTGACTCCGATTGTTTTTTCAGCTTATTTGCTTATGTTTGCGTATTGCTATGTAAAAAACAATTCTACATTCAAGATGAAAAAACTTAATCTTCTCGTTGCGGCATTCGCCTCGGCAGTTTGTCTGAACATTTCGGCCCAGGAAGCCGACTACAAATTCACAGTTGTGAAGGAAAACCCTGTCACATCCATAAAGAATCAGAACCGCTCCGGCACATGCTGGTGTTTTTCGGGCATTTCTTTCCTTGAATCCGAAGCGATAAGGATAAACAAAATCAAAGACGAAAAAGATTATCCGGATTTCTCGGAAATGTTCATCGTAAGCCATTCCTATCTCGACAGAGCCGAAAAGTACATAAGACTTGACGGAAACCTTACATTCGGCCCGGGAAGCGAATGTGAAGACGTGCTACACGTAATGAAGGACTACGGCCTTGTGCCGCAGAGCGTAATGCCCGGCTTGAATTACGGGACGGAGCTGCCAGTACACGGAGAATTGGACGCAGTCCTCAAAGCCTACGTCCAGGCCGTGAACAAAGTTCCGAACTCAAAGCTTTCCACAGCATGGAAAAACGGATTCAAAGGCATCCTCGATGCTTACTTTGGAGAATGCCCCGCCGAATTCGAATACAACGGCAAGAAATACACACCGAAATCCTACGCCGAGTCATACAAGCTGAACGCGGATGATTACGTTTCGCTGACCTCATTCACTCACCACCCGTTCTACACCAAATTCCCGCTTGAACTGGCCGACAACTGGCGTTACGATCAGGCCTACAATGTTCCCATCGATGAACTCATGGACGCTCTCTTCTACGCCATCGAACATGGATACACCACCACCTGGGGAGGAGATGTCAGCGAATTGGGCTTCACCCGCAACGGCATAGCCGTACTTCCGGACACCGAAACCAAATCCACATCAGGGTCCGACCAGGAAAGATGGGTTGGCAAAGTTGACAGCAAGGAAGCCGCCGGCAATGCGGACGCGCTGCCTAAAGAGAAATACGTGAGCCAGGAAGACAGACAGAAAGCATTCGATGAAAAGACCACGACAGACGATCATGGAATGCAGGCTTTCGGCATAGCAAAAGACCAGAACGGCACACGTTATCTGATGATCAAGAATTCATGGGGCGAGACCGGCAAATATAAAGGAGTATGGTATATTTCCGAAGCTTTCTCAAGAGCTAAGATGATAGACTTCATGGTCCACAAGGATGCTCTTCCCAAAGAACTTAAAGCAAAGCTCGGAATCAGGTAATGAGGGAAGTTGTCAGACAAATCCCGAATATTGTCACCTCGATGAACCTCGTGTCAGGTTCAATCGGGGTGATAATGTGCTTGGAAGGTAACATAGAGGCAGCTTTCCTGCTGATGATAGCCGCCGCCGTATTCGATTTCTTTGACGGCATGACGGCAAGGGCTCTCGGAGTCAGTTCAGACATGGGCAAGGAGCTTGACTCGCTCGCGGATGTAATAAGTTTCGGACTTCTTCCGGCCCTTATGCTGTCTGAAACCATGCTTGCGGCAGGAAACCACGGCTGGATACGCTTCTTTCCGCTGCTGATAGCTCCGTTCTCAGCTTATAGGCTGGCCAAATTCAACCTGGACAGCAGGCAGCACGACAGTTTCATAGGGCTTGCAACTCCGTCTTCCGCAATGATCTGCGGCTCTCTTGCATCTTATGTTTGCGTGAATCCGGAGTCATGGATTTCCGTGCTGTGCGCCGGATCATGGTTCATCCCGCTTCTTTCCGCGATTCTATCTTATCTTCTGATCAGCGAGATTCCCATGTTTTCGATGAAATTCAGCAAGGGGAAAAAAACAGACCGCAGGACGGATATCCTCCGGGCAGTCTTCCTTATAAGTTCAGCTGTAGCTGCGGCTGCCGTACTGATTTCCCGTTCATCATGGCCTCTGGCATTCCTCTATGCATTCAGCATATATGCGATACTCAACATAGCTGCATTCATTATCAATAAAATAAGATGAAACAGAGCTTTTCCTTTCATGGCTTCTGCTTTCTGCCTGACGGATGGCGCACATAATTACCCTCAGGCACATCATATGCCGTATGGAACTCCCTCAAATGTCCCTCTTTGATAACCCCGATAAACATCGGAAGAGACCGAATGCTCGCACATGAGGTGGCTGATGAAGAATCTCTACTGAAGCCCGGACTAAAACAGATTTCTATAACCCTTCGCCAGACCGCCGGCGGAGGTTTCTTTGTATAGAGAAGGTATGTCCTTGCCGGTTTGCTTCATGACTTCCACGACATGGTCAAAGGATATCCTGTGGAAACCGTCGGAGAACGAAGCATAGACGTTGGAGTCGAGAGCCCTGGCGGCAGCGAAAGCGTTTCTTTCTATGCAAGGGATCTGGACCAGTCCGCAGACAGGATCGCAGGTCATGCCGAGATGATGCTCCAATCCCATTTCAGCCGCATACTCAATCTGGGTCGGACTGCCTCCGAACAGCTGGGTCGCTCCGGCAGCTGCCATGGCGCAGGCAACTCCGACTTCCCCCTGACATCCCACTTCCGCACCAGATATGGATGCATTGGTCTTGACAACATTTCCGAACAGTCCCGCGGTCGCGAGGGCATGAAGAATCTTCTTGTCGGAGAAATTATGACCTTTTGACAGATGATACATCACCGCCGGGATGACACCGGACGATCCGCAGGTAGGCGCCGTGACGATGGTTCCGCCGCAGGCGTTTTCCTCGCTGACGGCCAAGGCATACGCAAATATAAGTCCTCTTGACTGCATGGTCGTTTTGTAACCGCAGGCCTTGACATAATACACGGACGCCTTCCGGGATATCCTTAGAGGGCCCGGCAATGCGCCTTCCGTCTCCAGTCCGTTCTGGACTGACTGCCGCATATTGTCCCATACATATTGAAGATAATCCCAGATGTCAGGTCCTTCGCACATGTCCACATATTCCCAATAACTGCGTCCGTTGTTCTGGCACCATTTCATTATCTGGTTCAGGCTGCTCAGCTTATAGACCTCGTCACCGAGATCTACCGTATTGTCCTCTCCCGTGGAAAGAGCTCCGCCCCCGATACTGTACACCGTCCAGTCTTCCGTGACATTGCCCGCCTCGTCCATGGCCCTGAATTCCATCCCGTTGGGGTGAAAGGGAAGAAAAACGGAAGGCTTCCATACGATGGTAAGAGGCGCTATGGCACTGAGGACGTCTTTTATGGCGACATCCGTCATGTGCCCTTTGCCGGTGGCGGCAAGGCTGCCGTACAGGATAACCTCGAACGATTTTGCGTCCTCGTGCCTTTCAGCGAACATCCGCGCAGCTCTTTGCGGCCCCATGGTATGACTTGAAGAAGGGCCCC
This sequence comes from uncultured Muribaculaceae bacterium, assembly GCA_964460265.1. Taxonomy (GTDB): domain Bacteria; phylum Bacteroidota; class Bacteroidia; order Bacteroidales; family UBA932; genus Cryptobacteroides. Next base: position 6,676 of record CAYWPV010000087.1, read on the forward strand.
TGCCCACTCTGTACAATTCTTTTAACGACTTCATCATGCTTTCTTAAAAAGTTAACGAATATAGTTACCGGACTGATTTCATTTAAGATTTTTTAGCATATCTTTGCAAATACTGAAAAACTTAAACAGCAGACCGAGTAAACTCACTAAAGTCCGTATTTCGGAGTGCAAATTTAACATTTTTAATAAGCGCACCATCAACTATGGAGGAAAATCTCAAACACACCTGTCTCTACGACTGCCATGTCCAGTTGGGAGCGAAGATGAGCCCGTTCGGTGGCTTCATGATGCCGATTCAATATTCATCCATCATCTCCGAACACAATGCCGTAAGACATCATGTGGGGATGTTCGATGTCTCTCATATGGGAGAAATATTCGTAAGCGGACCGGATGCGATGAAATACGTCAACCATATCTTCACCAACGACGTAAGCAATCTGGAAGACGGCAACGCGCTCTACGGCATGATGCTGTATCCCGACGGAGGAACCGTCGACGACATACTTGTGTATAAGGAGTTTAAACCTCTGAGCTATCTGCTTGTTGTGAACGCAGCCAATATAGACAAAGACTACAGATGGATGATTGACAACTCCGGGTCATTCGACGTAAAGATCGACAACCAGTCAGAGAATTGGGGACAGCTCGCCATCCAAGGGCCAGAAGCAGAAAAAACTGTCGGGAAAGTGCTGGGGACGGATCTTTCTCAACTGAAGTTCTATGCTTTTATGGATCTGAGTCTCGAAGGAAAGAGAGTAATTGTGAGCCGCACAGGCTACACCG
>CAYWPV010000088.1:0-6069 GCA_964460265.1 uncultured Muribaculaceae bacterium
GTCCAACGGTGATTGGTGTATTGAAGATAGTGGTTAGAGCGTCCGGTGTTGACTTGCTCATTGCGCTTTATGGCAGCTTCCCGGAAAAGGTGTCGCGGGCAATGGTAATGACAAACGGTGAGGTTTTTTCCTCGGAGCGTACAAGTTCATCTTCCTTGCCGGTATTCGCTCTCTCGTCTTTCGGAATGAATACATAGTCGAGCCAGGAAATGTGGGGAGTGACGACACGTACCATGAAGCCTACGTAGAACATGCTGACAAGTGTGCCTACGCCTATCATCTCCCGGTCCCAGCGGTGAAAGTAAATGAACATCAGTACGATGGCAATGACTACGAGAAAAGTGTCTGAAACTATTTTGACCTTGCCGAAGTCCTTCTTGAACTTCCTCGATATTGCCAGCGAGAGCCCTTCCGGCGCAAGCATCAGCGTATCGCTCCTGACCTCACAGGCAATACCGAATGCAAGGATGGCTCCACCGACGAGCAGTTCAATAAACTGCAACGGCCATGCAATGGCATGAGGCAATGATTCGGGAACTTGCAAGAAACTTGTCATCCACATAGTTACGTCGGTGTAGAAGCCGAAAACCATTGTAACGACAATCTGTAGCAGTTGTCGTGGTTCATAGTCCTTCCGCAATACAAGGATTTGTCCGGCAATAAGCATAAGGTGCATTATTATCACTATCGTGCCCATTGTCAGTGGAATTCCCTGTATAAGCGAAATGACGTAAGGAGGTGCTGAAATTGATGACGAGCCGAGATTTGCACGTATTGACAGTGAGATGCCGAACGCTACGATGAACATTATGAATACAAAACTGACGTAGCGTCTTACCCATTCTTTCCTGCTTCTTTTTACTTTCTCCATAAATGCAATCTTTGTTGTTATATACCGTCTCTCACCATTCCTTTTTTCGAGGAAGTTGCAACAAAGATGTATGTTGGAGCGACCTAAAGATAAGACTTCAAGAAACAAGTCCCGGAAAAGAGATTCGTTGTTTTGGGATGCAAAGGTACAAAAGATTTGTGTAACTGAATGAAAAAGCAGTCTGAAAAGATTGCCTGAAGAGTCAAGAAGCAAGTGTTGCACTTGCTTCTTGACTTTTCACTTAGCTGAGTTATGCGTAAACGCTTGCAATCACGGAAAAAAACATATATTTGTATGAAAGGCAAAAAACGGATAATATTGAAAACAGGCGGCATCATATCTTGTGACGCACACCTCCTGAAGATCTGGGGGGGGTATAACAGCTTAATTTCCAATAATTTATATTTATGTTTAGCACGCACGTCCGCGAGGACGTCGCGTGCTTTTTCATATCTACCAATCAATCATCAATAATCTTAAAACAACAGAGTTATGTCAAGAGAAAGAAAAGAGACATACAAGTCTCCCGAGGTGGAAGTCCTCGAGGTCAGTCAGGAAAGCGTAATCTGCGCCAGCGTCAACTCCGGCATAAGTGATCCATGGAGCAGCTTCACGGAGGATGAGGACTGGTATAAGTAGCCCCGATGTTAAACAGCAAAAAAAAGAAAGAGATGAAAAAGATCTACACTACATTGTTTGCGGCTGCGGCGATAGCGGCGGCTGCGGCATCATGCGGCAAGACGGAGACCGAGGCTGTGCGGGAGGGAAACGATGAGATAAAGGCGGACATCAGCGTGGCGTCCCTAACTCCCGATACCAGAGCCATAAAGAGCAAGTGGGAGAAAGGCGACATCATCAACGTGTGGCTTGACGACACCGATATTGCCACTTATAAAGCAAAGGACGGGCCGGATTTCACCCTCACATATGACGGGAGCAAATGGACGGCCGCAGGACTTTCTGGAAAAGAGAGCCGTCTGAAAGCCACCGGAGGGAAACTACGCGGTTTCTGGGAGGCAAGCAACTCCTGTTTCAATACTAAAACAGATTGGAGCTATAACGATGTTTTGCATGTAGGCAAACGTTATTGTAATGTGCAATTCCCCGATAAAGACAAAAACAACAAGTCCGGAATTAAGATTTGTCTTGTCGCCGATTTCAACGGAATTTCATATGCCTATGATAAGGACAGCAAGATACTGACAGCCGATATCAATGTTTGGCATTTCGTCACGGATTTCCAACTTGTAGTAACAGGAATCACCATAACTGGAGACAAAGGCTATGCGCTGTATGCTTCAAATGTCAATGCATTTTATTCAGTAACGAATGAAGAAAGGGAGGATGTACCGATAATTGGATATAGTGTTTGTGGAAACGGAGCAAGTAGCCGTATTGCAGGTATTGAAAATACAGAGGGCGTAGCTTTCGTAGGTCAATGGTTCGACACCAGCAATATAAAAACCTTTACTTTAGTGGCGGGATATGGAACCGAATACCAAAAGGAATATATGTTCATGAAAGAAGATTTGACGCTTGACTCTGAAAACGGGTCGAAGGTCATCGCATTGAAGATTCCATTCAGCGAGTTTACGGAGGTGGCTGACTAGCCTTGAGGAACAATCCTGATCGGGGCCTTGCCCGTATGGTATAAAAGCCTTGCAGAGCATTTCTGCGGGGCTTTTTCGTACCGGGTGAAGAGTTGAATCTGCTTTCAACAAAGCTGAGGAGTGTCTTGAGAAAAACTCTTATCTTTAGAACCATGAATTATGATATGGGAAAGATGATAAGGAATCTCGCGATGCTTTGCCTTGCGTTTGCGGCAATAGGTTGCTCCGGGCCCAAAGTGGAGACTGTCTTGCTCAGTGGAACGGACAGGAATTCGAATTGTTATACGGCAGTCCTTCCTGAGAACAAGGAAATCCGTTCGTATATGTTGCTTCTCCCGGGATTCGGTGAAGCTGCCGGGGATGTGCTGAACGCGACTGACCTGCCCTTTCAGGCCGCTGAGGCCGGGATGGCCGTGTTTATCCCCACGCTGCAGGACGGGGCGGAATCATACGGTTTCTCTGCGGAAAGCCAGCGGACGCTTGAGTTCATTGCCGGGGACATAGTGCAACGGTACGGTCTGGATGCTGTGCCCTATAGTGTCGGCGGTTTTTCCATGGGCGGAGCGGCTGCGGTAAAGTTCGCTGAAACGGCATCCGTGAAGCCGACGCATGTTTTCGCCATTGATTCACCGCTTGACTATGAACGGTTCCGCTGCGCCACGGAGCGCGACGTGAAGGTGTACCGCAAAGGCATTGCGGAGGGGGACAGCATCTATGTGAAACTTCTTGAGGACATTGCGTCCATCGTTCAAGACTCGCCCTACAGTCTGACGGATACGACGCACCGTGCCATCCTGCCGCTTGCCGACATCCCGGTAAGATATTACATAGAACCGGCGGAGCAGTGGTGGCTGGACAATCGCGGGACAGATGTGCTTGGACTTAACATTCTGGACGGCACTGCATTCATCAACGATCTGCGTCTGCTCGGCAATGACAGGGCGGAATTCATCGCCACCTCCGGAAAAGGCTATCGCAACCACGGCAAAACCTATCATCCGCATTCCTGGACGATTGTTGACAATAAGAACCTGATCCGCTGGCTGTCAGAGAATTGATGTCCCCTTGCCGAACCGATGATAAGTTGCCGTTTTGGAAGCGGGGTCAGATGCCGATGCCGTCTATGCGGAACCTGATGATGCCGGCAGGTACCTTTACCTCCACGACATCTCCCGTCCTGTGTCCCAGCAGGGCTGTGGCGACAGGAGATTTTACGGACAGCTTCTTGCCGGCAAGGTCTGCCTCGTGCGGGCTGACAATGGTGTAGGTGTCTTTCGCACCGTTGTCCATATTGTAGATTTCGACTTTTGTCAGCAGCTGAACCACATCCGTTCCCTCCTTTCGCTGCGGGAGTACTCTGGCGTGCTCCAGCACTCTCTGGAGGAAGCGGATTCTGCCGAGCAGACGGGATTGCAGGCGTTTTGCGGCGCGGTATTCATAATTCTCGCTGAGGTCTCCCAGATCTCTTGCATCGGAAATGGCCTGAATCGCCTCGGGAAGCTTTTTCTTTATCAGCTCATCCAGCTCGCCGGCAATCTTGTCATACCCTTCTTGGGAAAGATATTCCATTACTGTTCGATTTTATCGCAAGATACGCATTTTACCGGAGAATAGAGCGATTCGCGGAATGGCTCCGCCGGACGTTGAAGATGCGTTACAATGCTTTCAGTGCCTGATACTTTCTGGATGCGTATGCCTGGATGATGTACAGCAGGCCGAACATGATGCCGATGACTGCGGCTATCAGGTCCAGCCCCACCATTATGAGCGTTATCTCATTGCCGCTCATGGTGCTGCCTCTTCCGGTCATGAGGGCGAAGTTTGCGGGATATATGAAAAACAGGAGCATCTGCATATACATCCCGGCTCCGAACAGGATGTAGCTGACCAGTCCGGTCACGGCTATGGTTCTCGTGCCGGCGATTTTGCAGAGCGATGAGAAGAAGAGGTTCGTGATGATGGTGAGAGCCGGCATGCTGATTATAAGCTGCACCGAAAGGGGATTCTCACCGCTGAAATGTTTTCCGATTACCCCATGAGCTATATCATTATAGATAGCGCTGCTTTCGAATCGTGGTGCAAGGATACGAAAAAAACGGAAATCAGGATTTCCTCCCGCCGGCGGATACCACCAGAATCACAGCGGAAAGAATAAGCGCCACTCCGAAGGCGTTGGCGATGGTCAGCCTGCTGCCGAACACGAGCATGGTTACGGCCAAAGCGGTGATGGGTTCCAACGCTCCTATGATGGAGGCCGGAGTCGAGCCTATGGTGTGGATTGCCTTGGTGACAAGAACCATCGACAGGAATGTCGGGAACAGGGCCAGTCCGATTGCGTCCTTCCACATGACTGCACCGGTGAGCGGCTGGAGGTCATATCCCCCTCTCATGAGGATGATAAAAAGCATCGCTCCGGAGATGGAGGCGTAGAAGGTCAGTTTAAGTGCAGGCATGGAGTGGAGCACGCTTCTGTTCACACCTATCAGGTAAAGGGCGTATGTCAGGGACGACAAAAGTACCAGAACGATGCCCACGGTGCTGAGCGTCTGGCCGTCGGTCTTGTACAGCAGCCCTATCCCGCAGAGGGCAAGCCCGAGAGAGCCCCATGTCGCAGCCCCGGCTTTCTCATGGAAGAAGGCCCACATTATCACGGCCACGAAAAGCGGGTAGGTGAACAGTATGGTCGACGCTATCCCGGCGTCCATGTATTTGAAACTGTAGAAGAGGCAGCATGACGAGACCCCGAAGAACAGCCCCATGGCCCCCGACAGGAGAGCCTCCTTTTTTGTCAGGGAAAATGATTCCCTTTTCAGAAGCATCATCACCGCTATCATTGCCGCGGCGATGACGTAGCGGTAGAACAGAACTGAGAGCGGCCTTAGTCCCGTGTCGTACAGAGGGAGGGCAAAAAGCGGATTCAGACCGTAGCACATGGAGCCGATTATGGCCAGGATGTATCCCGTTAATTTGGAAGAAGTGTCAGGTTTTTTCATAATAAAAGTCGCCCTCGGTTGAAAGGGGCGACAAAGATACTTCTTTCCGCACTAATGTGAAGCGTCAGAGACCAAGTCCTTCAAGCCATTTGTCCACTTCGGCGTATTTGCTTTCCAGTCCCTTGCCTCCCATTTCTTTCGTGACCACACAGATTCCGTCTTTATGTTCGGCGTCGGGAGTGGCCTTTACGATGTCCTTCAGGCAGTTGTACTCTCCGGTATATGCTGTGCACAGAGGTATGACCGTCTTTCCTGAAAAGTCAAGTCCGGATTTTTCAAGAAAAGTCATCACGGGCATGGGAGCCGTGTACCACCACACGGGGGCAGCGACGATTATCGTCTTGTATTTGTCGAAGTTCTCCGGGAGTCCTTTGATCTCGGGATATATCTTTCCGTCTATTTCTTTTTTTGCGTCTTCCGTACATGCGTTGTACTCGGTGGGATAGTCTTTGACTCTTTCAATCCTGAAAAGGTCCGCTCCCGTCTTTCCGGCGATGTGTTTCGCTACGGTTTCGGTGTTATGGCTCCAGCTGAACCATGCTACCAGGATGTTGTCGGATTCCATTTCTGTCTCTGTTTTTGTTTCTGTTTTTGT
>CAYWPV010000088.1:6169-7397 GCA_964460265.1 uncultured Muribaculaceae bacterium
TCTGTTTTTGTTTCTGTTTTTGTCTTGTTCTGTGCGCAGGCCGCCAGGCTTAACGCGGCACACAGGGCCGCCGCAATCATGAGAGTCTTTTTCATATTTTGAATGTGTTTTTGTTCCTGTTCATGCAGTTCCTCTGTTCTTGAACATACAGTGCAAAAATACGACCCTTGCCCTGAAGGTAATATTCCAATAATTCGTCATGTCTTGCACTTTTTGCGGAAAGATGTTCCGGAGGGGAGAAGGCATGGAATTGAAAAAAATCATATATTAGCACGATATGTTCAGAAGAGGCGGAACAGGTAGAGTTCTCGGCGTGCTCCATACTGCGGGCTTGGATATCTTCCGCTATGTGCTGTTCGCTGCATCCGCGGGACTTAAGGTGGATATTCCTCTTTGACGGTTACTTTATGTCACTTCAGCCGATGGTCTTCAGAGGACTGTCGAGAATTCTCCTGGAGATTTACGCTGCGAGTGACGTGGACCGGGGGCTGCTTTTTCATCGGGGTATCCTGCGGCATACAATGCGGTCAGGGTGTAACCTTGCGTTTCAGGAAATTTTTCTGCAAGAACGGCAGGATCGAATGAGCCTATCCATACTCCTCCGAGTCCCAGGTCGGCGGCTTCCAGCATGAGATGTGTCATCGCTATGGCCGCATCTGTCTCTCCGCTGTTCTTTCGGTCGCATGGGCGGACCCATGCTTCGTCGGCTTTGTATCCGGCCATGAATACCAGCGGTGCTCCGAAGGCGGGATGTACCTCGTGGAGTCTGTCCAGCGCCTCTTTGCCGGTTATCGTCCAGATGTGGACCGGCTGGTTGTTTTTCGCTGAGGGAGCTTTTCTGGCTGCTTCAAGTATGGCGTTTATCTTTGAGGAGCTTACAGGAATGTCGGAAAAGGAACGGCAAGAGTAGCGTTCAGAAGCGAGTTCCAGGAAATATGTGTGCAGAGCAATCTTTGAAATGTGTCTGCGGATTGGGGTGAATGCTGCACGGTGGTGAATTTTCGAGATGTCGTTTACTCTCCGTAGGAAAATGTTCTTGACCATGGGTATAGTGTTTTTTTGCGTATTAATCAATGCTTTGTAATATGCGACAAAAAAAGCGGAATTGCAAAAAAAACGTGTGTCGGGGAATAGAAAAATTTCGTTTGCACCACTCTTTATATAATGAAAAAGCAACTCATTGTTTTAGAATGAGTTGCCTAACATGGTCTGGATGACTGGACTTGAA
>CAYWPV010000089.1:0-6778 GCA_964460265.1 uncultured Muribaculaceae bacterium
TGTGTTCCGTGGACTGTCCGATCTTGGCAAGCTCGAACTTGTCTATCTTGTTGCCGAAAAGTTCGTTTATGGCATATGCGAAAGTACTCTCCAGCGCGGCGGAAGAAGAAAGCCCTGCTCCGAGAGGAACATCACCTGCAAAAACGGTGTCGAAACCTTCAACCTTTCCTCCTCTCTTTGCTGTCTCACGGCATACTCCGAAGATATACCTTGCCCATGCCTGCTCCGGCTTGTCCTCCTCCTTGAGACCGAACTCCACAAACTCGTCATAATCGATGGAATATGCGCGGACCTTATCGCCGCCGTTCAGCGAAATTTCAGCGACTATACCGCAATCGATCGCTCCGGGAAATACGTAACCTCCGTTATAATCAGTATGTTCGCCTATAAGGTTGATACGGCCTGCCGAAGTGAAAACCCTTCCTTCCTTACCGTAGAGAGTCTTGAATTTCTCCTTTATTTTTGAATTCATGTCCATAGTTATAGTGCTTTTATGTTTTTCATCACGTTCTACAAAAATAGCAAGCCGATTTGACTTTATCAAGGTTTGCGACAAATCCTGAGCAATATGGGACAATGATCGCTCACTCCTCCCAGATATCTCGGTCCCGAATAGGTCCTGAGGGGCTTCACCCCGGCGTGGACATTGTCTCTGACCATAAGAAACGGCACTTCAATGATTTCCATTTCAGCCATCGGCTCGAGTCCGGGAGAGACCATGAACATGTCAATCAGCTCCCATTTTCCGTTGTAGCGTATGGAACCTCTGCCCGAGTTGGCCATTGCCGCAGCCAAATTGACAAGCCCTGAACCTCGTGACTCAGGCAGAACCACATTGTCGGGCGTATCATTGAAATCCCCGGCCGCCGCAATATAGCTGATACCTTCCTTCTCCAAAGAGTCCGCAGCTTCTACAAGACGGCGCATGGCTGCCTGCCGCTTCCACCCTGTTCCTGCTCCGCCATACTTCGAAGGATGATGGTTGACAAGCACGGCAAAACTTTCATCGGAAATAATTGAACCATCCGCTGATCCGGCCGCTTTAAACCTGAACTCCGCAAAAAGTATATCTCTTGTTTTCAACTCCTTCCCTTTTTCTGCCCTTATCTTCAGAGGCGCCGATTTTTGCAGCACGAGTTTATCTTCCCGGTACAGCAGACCCAGGTCTATACCCCTCGGGTCAGGCGATTCGAAGTGAACGATACGATAGCCGTATTTCCTCAGTACGGTATCATGAACCAGCCTTTCGAGCACGAACCTGTTTTCAACCTCCGCAACTCCGATCACATCCGGCATGGAACCTTCCCGTGACGCGACCCACATTACAGCTTTGGCCACTGCCTCGCATTTCGCATAGAATTTCTTCCTTGTCCAGTGTCTTGCACCATAAGAAGAAAACTCCTTGTCGGAATCGCTCCTCCCGTCGTCTCTCCAGTCGAAGAAGTTTTCAAGATTCCAGAACATCATGCTCATATCCGGTTTTTCCTGTCCACCAAGCTGGAGACAGAAAAAAAACATAAGGAACACCGGAATCTTCTTTTTCATTGCAATGCAAATAAAGCCTTGAATCTGATACACCGGGTAAAGAATCATGAATTTTACTAACTTTGTGACCTCTAAAATTTTTTTTCATGGCACTGAAATGCGGCATTGTCGGACTCCCGAATGTGGGGAAGTCAACTCTTTTCAACTGTATAAGCTCAGGGAAAGCACAGAGCGCTAATTTCCCGTTCTGCACGATTGAACCTAATCTGGGATCGACCAACGTTCCTGACAAAAGGCTTGAAGTGCTCACGGAAATCTGCAACCCCAAACGCACCATTCCCGCTACAGTCGACATCGTGGACATCGCGGGACTCGTGAAAGGAGCCAGCAAAGGAGAAGGACTCGGGAACCAGTTTCTCGCCAACATCCGTGAAACCGATGCTATCCTGCATGTTCTGCGCTGTTTCGATGACAGCAACATCGTACACGTCGACGGAAACGTCGACCCTGTCAGGGACAAAGGAGTCGTGGATACGGAACTGCAGATAAAAGACCTTGAAACGGTGGAGGCAAGGCTCGCAAAAGTGGAAAAGCAAGCCAAAATCGGAGCGGACAAGGAAGCCCGGAAGCTTGCCTCCCTGCTTGAAAGATACCGTGACGCTCTTTTACAAGGCAAATCCTGCCGCAGCGTTCCCCTGCAAAACGAAGAGGAGGAAGCCTTGGCAAAAGACCTTTTCCTGCTTACGAACAAAAAGGTCCTCTATGTCTGCAACGTAGATGAGGCCTCTGCAGCCAACGGAAACGCCTATGTTGATGCCGTAAGGGAAGCCGTAAAAGAAGAAAACGCCGAGATACTGGTGATAGCCGCAAAAACGGAAGCGGACATCGCCGAAATGGACAGCTATGAGGACCGGCAGATGTTTCTGGAGGAACTTGGCCTCAAGGAATCCGGTGTCGTAAGACTCATCCAGGGGGCATACCGTCTGCTCGGTCTGCAGACATTCTTCACTGCGGGAGCCGATGAATGCCGGGCCTGGACCATCCACAAAGGGGATAAGGCACCTAAGGCGGCAGGCGTCATCCACAGCGACTTCGAGAAGGGTTTCATCAGAGCTGAAGTCATAAAATATGACGACTTTGTGAACTACAAGTCGGAAGCAGCCGTGCGCGCAGCCGGCAAGATGGGAATAGAAGGGAAGGATTATGTCGTCAAAGACGGCGACATAATGCACTTCCTGTTCAACGTCTAAGCATCCGGGGCGGAGGTTTTCTCCGCTCCTTTTTCTCTCAATATCCTCATGAACTCTTCTCCCGTAATCGTTTCTTTCTGGAGAAGGTATTCCGCGGCCGCATGCATTTCAGGAATATGTTCCGTTATGATTCGGCGGGCCTTTTCTTTGGCGGCGGCTATCATTTCACGTACTTCGCTGTCAATGTCGGCCGCTGTTTCGTCCGAGCAGGCAAGCTGTCCCTGGCCGCCGAGATAGGCATTGCCCTTGGTTTCAAGCGCCATCATGCCATACTTGTCGCTCATCCCGTAGGTAGTTATCATAGCCTTGGCCATTTTCGTTGCCTGTTCTATGTCGTTCGACGCTCCGGTAGTGCAAGTTCCGCATATGACTTCCTCTGCAACACGTCCCCCGGTAAGGGTTGCAAGACGGTTGAGCAGATACTCCTTGCTGTAAAGGAACTTTTCGCCCTCATCCACCTGCATGGTGTAGCCGAGCGCCCCTGAAGTCCTCGGGATGATGGTAATCTTCTGCACGGGCGCTGAATTGCTCTGTATGGCGGCGACCATTGCATGACCTGTCTCATGATATGCGATGATCTTCTTTTCATCGGCGGATATCACGGCATTCTTTCTCTGCTCACCGGCCATGACAACCTCCACGCTCTCTTCCAAATCACTCGTGTCGGCCGCCTTCTTTCCCTCACGTACAGCCCTCAGCGCAGCTTCGTTCACGATATTGGCCAGATCCGCTCCAGAAGAACCGGCAGTGGCACGGCCGATAAGATCCATGTCTATCTTTTCATGCCTGATATCCTTCAGGTGGACTTCAAGAATGGCTTTACGTCCCTGAAGATCCGGAAGTTCCATCTGGACACGCCTGTCAAACCTGCCAGGCCTCAGCAACGCCTTGTCAAGACTGTCGGGACGGTTGGTAGCCGCAAGGATGACGACACCCTTGTTGCCGTCAAATCCGTCCATCTCGGTAAGCAGCTGGTTCAGAGTCTGCTCCCTTTCGTCATTGGTACTGAATGAACCTTCCCTGCTCTTTCCTATTGCGTCTATCTCATCTATGAAAATGATGCATGGGGCCTTGGCCTGTGCCTGCGTGAACAGATCCCTGACCTTAGCAGCACCCATGCCGACAAACATCTGTACAAACTCAGAACCGGAAATGGAGAAAAACGGCACTCCAGCCTCACCGGCGACAGCTCTGGCGATAAGTGTCTTTCCCGTACCCGGAGGCCCTACAAGGAGAACTCCCTTGGGAAGATGCGCTCCCAACGCCGTATATTTCTCCGGATTGTGGAGGAAATCCACAATCTCCTTAAGACTGTCCTTGGCCTCATCCTGACCGGCGACATCGGAAAAACGCGTCTTTATATCATTTTCCGCATAAACCTTTGCACCGCTCTGACCTATGGACATGAAATTGCCCATTCCTCCCTGTCCCATCTTCCCGATGCGCCTTGAGGCAGCACTGAACGCCCAGTAAAGAAGGAGTCCGGGCAGAATCCACCATAGGATAAAATTGAGAATAGGCGAGTTGTCTTTTTCAATTTCCTGGTCGAACTGTATCTTGCCGTCCTTGTTGGGACTCTTAGCCTCGGACAGACGGTCCACAAGTTCAGGATCATTCATAGCTCCCGTTATATAGATCGTGTCCCTGCCTTTGGTATATTTTATCTGCTTGTCATCTATTTCAACTTTCGTAACCCCACCGCTTTCAACATCTTTTATGAAACTGCCGTAGTCGGTCCGGACTATCTTGCCTCCCTGCATCCCGGGGAGAAATAATCCGTTGATGAGAGTTACGAACACTATCATCAGGAATAGAGACCAGAACCAATTGCCGTTGGGATTTCTGCCGTTTTCAGCCTGCTTGCCCTGATCCTGCTTGCCGTCCTTTGCCTCCGGTTTCTTTTCCGGAAATTCAACGTATTTCATACTCTCCTTTTTTTTGTAAAGTTACTAAAAACTGACATTCCAAAAACTATGTCATGATCTCAAATGCATTACATTGTATAATGAAAAGGGGGAAACGATTGACCGTTCCCCCTTTTCATTATCATTATTTATCTTAAAGCCGACTGCTAATAGAATCTGGCCCTGTTGTCCTCAACTCCCGCATCGTCCATCATGACAGGAACGATAAACTGGCTGTAATTTGCGGCATATTGGGCATCACGTGCCTTCGCATCATCCTCGGTATAATAAGAACCTGTGTCACGGCCCGTAACCTTGAAGACATAAACCCCGATGGATCCGATGACCGGACCGCAGATTTTTCCTTCAGGAGCGACTGAAAGCGCACCCACGAATGAAGGATCAAGAGCCTGGGCATTCAACGATGAGAAAGCCACGCTGCTCTGACTGCTTACAGTCTCGCCAAGTTTCTCCGCAATAGCTTGCAGATCGGTCATGCCGGCAATCTTTTCTTTGATTTCAGCACTCTTCTTCTCTCCCTGTTTCTTGAAGGTAAGAGCCTGGCGGATAGAAGGAGCGACTTCATTGATTGTGGCATATCCTTCCTTGTGGACAGCCTTGACCGTAGCTATGAAGAAGTAATTGTTGTCTATGGTGAGGATCGGGGAAACCTTGCCCGCCTTGTTGCTGAACACCCAACGCGTAACTTCCTTTGTATTGTCGATGGAACCGAGGCTTTCTGAACTTTCAAGCATCCCGTTTACCGGATGTGAATATACTCCGAGGGTATCCACGGCTTTCTTGTAATTTTCGTACCCGCCTGCGGCAGCCGTAGCAAATTTGTTCGCTTTGGAATAGTAGTCGTTGAAAGTTTCCTTGCCCGCAACAGCTTCCTTCTGGAGTATCGCAACCTGTTTCTTTGCGACGGGAGCAGATTTCCTGGTGACAAGGATCACATGGGTGCCATACTGGGTATCAACGACATAAGGTTCACCGACTTTCGCGGTGATGACAGACTCAAACCCGGGAATCATGTATGTCTGGGTCATCCAACCTATGGAACCGAGCTCTCCGTCAGCGGAAGAAGATTTGTCCGCCGAGTAGACAGCAGCGAGATTGGAAATGTTTTCACCCTTCTTTATCACCGACACAAGGCTGTCCGCCACATGCCTGGCATCCGTTCCCTGAAGGAGTATGTGCTTTACATACGCTGAATCAGGTATCATACGGCTGTCCATGACTCTGGCCACATAGAATGTATTTCTGTTGGAAAGGATGTCGGAAACCTCGCCGGTGCCGTTCCATACAAAATCATCAATGCCAGAATAAATCGTGGAAAGCTCGCCTTTCTTGTACCAATAGTCGGAATACTGCCTTTCGGAATTCTTTAGAAGGAAAGCCTTGACATTTTCAGTGGATGCGAACTCTTCGTACAGGTCGGCCACAGAAGCCTTGGTGTCATCGATATCTTTCTGTGAAGGTACGACCTCGAACACCACATATTCCATGTCGCGGTTCGCAAGCTGCTTGTAGAAACGCTTATGGGATTTGTAGTATTCCTTTATCTCGCTGTCGGACACCGTGATGGTGGAATCCACCTGATATCCGAAAGGAACCATTATGAAATCGACATCGGTCGTGTTGTTGTTTTCGGCAATCTCCCTGCGCACCTGCAGAGCGTTGGTGAAACTTCCTTCGGTGAAAAGTGAATTGTATTTCTGAGCGTATTGAGCGTTGGAAATCGAAGTCTGGAGATAGTCCCAATACAGTTTCAGGCTTCCTGTCTGATCTGAAGGGATGCTCTGGATGAAATTGGAAAGCTGCGAGGCCGAAAACTGACCGTTCTCATCAAGAAAAGCAGCATTCTGTGAAATGAGCGGTGAAAGATTCGCCCCCGTCGTAAGGTCTATCATCTCGGCCTGACCGACACGGATGCCTGCGGCCTGCGCCTTCTTTAAAAACAAGTTTTTGTAGATGAGGTTCTGCCAGACGGCATTTCTGGTCTGAACCTGTGCCTCTGAACTTTGTGCAGAAGTTCCGGAAACGAGTTCGTTGATTTTCGTCATGTTCTCCACTTCGTCCTGGAAATCATTGTAGGTTATTGCCTTGCCGTTGATTTCGCCGACATCATATTTGGAC
>CAYWPV010000090.1:0-6700 GCA_964460265.1 uncultured Muribaculaceae bacterium
AACTTCTTCTCCTGTCGGAATCACCGAAGCTCCTCCTGTCGGAGTCACCGAAGCTCCTCCTGTCGGAGTCACCGAAGCTCCTCCTGTCGGAATCGCCGTAGCTCCTGCCTGAAGACCTTCTGTCAGAGTCCCTTCCGGCTCCGAAGCTTCTTCTTCTGTCGGAGTCGCCGTAGCTCCTTCCGTAGGGCCTTTTTTCACCGCCCTCTCTTCTGTCCTGGCCGAAACTTCTTCTTCTGTCCGAGTCACCGTAGGACGCACGGCCTTCTTTTCTTTCGCCGTTGTCGGCATAGCTTCTGTCTGAAGAACTGTAAGCTCTTTCGGGAACCCTTTGCCTTCTCGGCCTGAGTTTCCTTCCTTCAGCGGAATACCCGCTCTTTTCGTTTTCTTCCATAATGAATTGCCCTTCTTGCGGGCTTTGTTAAATGTTATGATTGTATTTCATGGCTCACGCCATGTGTGTTTTTCTTACTTCAGATTGAATATATATGTAATCGTCCCTTCCTGCAGTGCAGGCGCATCTCCGCTCGGGCTGAAATGGGACTCGAGCGCAGCGTTTCTGGCTGCCGTCCAAAGTTTCTTGTCGCTTATTGTGGTCCCTTCAGTCCCCGCTACGGCCTTCTGCACGGAACCATACTGGTCCACCCATATAGTCACCACCACTCTGCCTGAAATCTGTTCCGTATATGCCGGTTTGGGCAGAACTCCCACCGTGGAACGTCCTTTCAGTCTGGCATTGGGGCTGCCGGTCAGTTTTCCTTTGGCAGTGTTGCCCGACGCATGTCCGGCTTTGAGTTCCCTGCCCGGTTCGGCCGCTGTCTGAGGAGCGAGCGTGTCCTTGTCGGATTTGTTGTCCGGGGCGTGGAAAAGAGCCCTGTTGTTTATGGGCTTTTCTCTGGGAGGTTCATATTTCTCCACATCGCCGAAATCATCAACCGTCGCTTCCCTGGCTTCGTTCTGCCTGCTCCCTTTTTCCTGAGCTTTGGACTGCTGTACGAGTTCCAGGCCTTTTGTCCTGTCTATGGTCTCGGCCCTCGGCTGTGAACCGTTCACCACCTCCATCGGTTTTTCTTCCGGCTGTTCGCTGAAGTCAATCACGAAACTCTGTTCCTCCGGAGGGGGATACAGGTATTTTATGCCGGAAAAAACTCCGAACACGAGTATGCAGAGATGTATGGCGACGGTAAGGGCTATTCCTATGACCTTGCCTTCGGTATCCTGCTTTTTCCTGTCCTGTCTGTAATCCGGCATGTTCTGCGATTGTCCGTTATTCCGGCTGCGTCGCCAGAATCACTTTGTAATGATTTCTCTTGGCTATGTTCATCACCGCGACGACTTCTCCCACCGGGACGCTTTCGTCGGCGTAAATGGAGAAAGTAGGGTCTTCTTCGCTCTGAAGCAGACCCACCAGATCGTCTTCCACTTCAGCGAAAGGGACGGCTGTCTCGGAGCCGTTGATGTGGTAGGAATAGGTGCCGTCGTGCCAATCTTTTATGGAAACGCTAACCGTGGCTTTCGCGGAAACCTGCCCCGTGCTTTTCGGGAGAAGAAGTTTCAGCGCGTTGGGATTCACCAGCGTGGAGGTTATCAGGAAGAAGATCAGCAGCAGGAACACTATGTCGGTCATCGACGACATGCCTATGTCCGAGAGGACCTTCGTGCGTCTTTTGAGTGCCATCGCTATTCCGCTTTATCGTCTTCGGCAGGCTCATGGAGAAGATCCATGAAGTCTATCGTCGCGCTCTCCATTTTGAATACGAGATCCGAAATGTTGGAAGTCAGATAGTTGTATCCGAAATATGCCATGATTCCTACTATGAGTCCGCCCACCGTGGTGATCATGGCGGTGTAGATTCCGCTTGAGAGCAGCGTGATGTCGATGTTGTTCCCCGCCTGGGACATGTTGAAGAAGGCCTGCACCATTCCCATGACGGTGCCGAGGAATCCTATCATGGGTGCACCTCCGGATATGGTGGCGAGGATGGGCAGCCCGTTTTCAAGTCTTGCGACTTCGGCGTTGCCGACATTCTCGACGGCGGTCTGGATGTCGTTCAGGGGCCGGCCTATGCGCTCGATTCCTTTCTGGACCATCCTCGCTACGGGGGAGTTGTACTTCTCACACAAGGTAGCGGCCGATTTAAGCTTGCCTTCATGGACGTAGTCCCTGATGTCATTCATGAAGTTCTTGTCTATGTTTCCTGCCTGATGTATCATCCACCATTTCTTTCCGAAAATGTAAATCGCTATGATGGAAAGAATCAGCAGAACTATCATGAGCCATCCTCCTTTGGCGGCCATGCTTATGAGGGAATAGGACATTTCCTGCTGCTGAGGGGCGGTCCGGGTGAGTACTTCGGCCTGTCCGCCCAGCGCGTCCATAAGGCTGTCTGTTTGCAATAGATTGAATAACATAGGTGTTACGTTTCTTTTGTTCTTTGTCCGTTTGTTTTTTCAACAAAATGCAAAGATAATCAAAAAATAGCGGAAACCTATCTTTCCGGATATTTTATCTCCACCAGAAACAGAGCGTTCCCGGGAACTGATTCGCCGGCTGAACACCGGTCGTGCGAATCCATGACCTCTTCCATCCATTCTGCGGGATGTCTGCCCCTTCCGATGTCCAGCAGGGTACCTACCACGGCTCTCACCATGTTTCTCAGGAACCTGTCGGAGGTGATCGTGAACACCATGTAGTCTCCTTCCTCCGCCGGAAATCCGGCTGTTCTCACGTGCCCGGGAACGTATCTGTCCCAGCGGGCTCCGCTCACGCTGCATATCGATGTCTTGTTGTCTCCTCCGCTCTTTTCGAAGCAGCTGAAGTCGTGGGTGCCGAGCAGATATGACGCGGCTCTGTTCATGGCGTCCATATCCAGATTGTAGTTGAGCCATAATGACTTGCCGTGCATGAACGGATCTTTTTTCCTGTGGAGAAAATATTTGTAGGTCCTTGACGTGGCGGAAAACCTGGCATGGAAATTCTCATCCGCGGGAACAATGCCATGGATGACCACGGAGGGAGGTAGAATGGCATTTAATTTGTAGCTTAGGCTTCCCGCGTCTAAGTCATGGGTTGTGTCGAAATGGGCGCAGTAGGAAATGGCGTTTACGCCCGTATCGGTGCGTCCGGCTCCTGTGACGGTCACCTCTTCTCCCAGAAGGGTTTTCAGAGCTTTTTGGAGACAGCCTTGGACCGAGGTGGCTTTCGTCTGTATCTGCCAGCCGTGGAAAAGGGAGCCGTCATAGCTCAATGTGACCTTGTATCGCATAAAAATAAGTACGGATTTTTGCAAATGTAACACTTTTATGGATAGCGTAAATATCAAGGAACTGAACGACAGAATCCAGCGTGAGAGCGCGTTCGTGGATCTGCTCACCATGGAAATGGGCAAAGTCATCATCGGACAGAAATCGCTCGTGGAAAACCTGTTGATCGGTTTGCTCGCCGGCGGACATATTTTGCTGGAGGGTGTGCCCGGTCTTGCCAAGACATTGGCGATCAATACTCTTGCCCATGCGGTGAATGCAAAATTCAGCAGGATTCAGTTTACGCCGGACCTTCTGCCGGCAGATCTTACGGGCACATTGATCTATTCCCAGAAAGAGGGGCGTTTCGAAGTGCACAAAGGTCCCGTTTTCGCCAATTTCGTTCTTGCGGATGAAATCAACAGAAGCCCTGCCAAAGTGCAGTCGGCTTTGCTTGAAGCCATGCAGGAGCATCAGGTTACCATAGGTGACGAGACTTTCCCCCTGCCTGATCCTTTCCTGGTTATGGCCACCCAGAACCCTATCGAGCAGGAGGGAACTTATCCTCTTCCGGAAGCTCAGGTGGACAGATTCATGCTCAAAGTCATCGTTTCCTATCCCAAGAAGGAAGAAGAGCGGGAAATAATAAGGATGAACAACAGCGGTTCTTTCCCCAAGGTCAATCCTGTTGTCGGTCCGGAAGACATAACGAGGGCACGCGAGGTCGTACGTGAAGTTTACACCGATGAAAAGATAGAAAGGTACATCGTGGACATAGTCAGCGCGACGAGAAATCCGGAAGAATACGGGCTAAAGGATCTTGGGAACATGATTTCCTACGGCGGCTCACCCAGGGCGAGCATTTCTCTTTCGGCGGCATCCAAAGCCTATGCTTTCATAAAGAGAAGGGGATATGTGATTCCCGAAGATGTGAGGGCGGTGTGCCCCGAAGTGCTGCGGCATAGGATAGGGCTTACTTATGAGGCTGAGGCCGAGAATGTCACAAGTGACCATGTAATCTCGGAAGTCCTTAACGCGGTGATGGTTCCATAATGGATAAAAGTGCGGCGGTGACAGACCTTCTCAAGAAGGTCAGGAAAATAGAGATAAAGACCAGAGCTCTTACACATCAGGTCTTTGCCGGCGAGTATCATTCTGCATTCAAAGGCCGTGGAATGGCGTTCAGCGAAGTCCGTGCCTACCAGTGGGGCGATGATGTCCGCAACATGGACTGGAACGTGACCGCCCGTCTGGGAAGCCCCTACGTGAAGGTATTCGAGGAGGAAAGGGAACTTACGGTAGTCCTTCTCATAGATGTTAGCCGTTCGGGACTGTTCGGGACTAAGGAACGGACAAAAAGGGATCTTGTCGCGGAAGTGGCGGCGGTCCTGTCCTTTTCCGCGATTATCAACAATGACAAGGTCGGTGCTCTTTTTTTCAGCGACAGGATCGAGAAGTTCATTCCCCCCAAAAAAGGGAGAAGCCATCTGCTCCATATCATAAGTGAAATACTCTGTTTCAATCCGGAGGGCAACGGCACGGACATAGGCGGAGCGCTGGTATATCTTACGAATGCCATGAAGAAGAAATGCACCGCGTTCCTCCTTTCTGACTTGTTGGATGTCAATCCCGACGGAAGTCCGAGGTATGAGGATGCTCTCAAGATTGCGGCGGCCAGGCATGACTTGTCGGTGATAAAGGTACATGACGAGCGCGAACGTTCCATTCCCGATGTCGGGCTCGTCCACATAAAAGACTCTGAAACAGGGGCTTCCGCATGGGTGGACACTTCTTCGTCCAAGATGAGGCGCGCATATTCCGCATGGTTCGGCGCAGTCGATGCAAAAGCGTCGGCTTTGCTGGGACGCTGCGGCATAGACAGTGCGGACATAGCCACCGACGATGATTATGCCAAAGCTTTGATTGGATTCTTCAAAAAGAGGTAGATAAAAGATGAGGAGATTGATGATTCCGGCGGTTGCCCTGATGTTTTCGCTTGTTTCCGCTGCCGTTTCAGGAGCGGAGAGGGATGCGGACGGAGTTTTTCTGCGTCATCTGCAGAAGCGGGATTCCGTACTTGTCGGGGATAGGGTCCGTTATGGAGTGAAACTGGAAAAAGTGGAAGACGGAACGACTTTCCTCATGCCTGACATTTCGGCCGCATCCATGGCCGGGGACAGCATTGCCGTGTCCGGCGGATGGCATTCCGACACTCTCAGGACAATAAAGGGAAAGAAGGGCGCAGGGACCGTAAGGGACATCGAGATTTCGATGGATCTGGTGCCTTTCGAGGAAGGCAGTTACAGGATTCAGGGCATTTCCTTGCTGAGAGTCCGTCCGTCCGGCGAGAAGGATACCCTCAGATTCGACCCTCAGCTTCTGGAGGTGAAGACAATGCAGGTGGACACCACGACATATGTCCCTCACGACATAAGGCCGCAGGCACGATATCCTTTAACCATTTCGGAAGTTCTTCCCTATGTGGCCGCGGTATGGCTTGCCGCAGTACTCGCGATATTGGCCGTGGCGCTTTACAAGGCGTATGCCCCCGGGAAAAAGGGAGAGACACGGCGGCCGGACGATCCTCCGCACATCGTGGCGTTGCGCAGACTTGACACTCTGCGCGGTGACAAGTTATGGGCACTGGAGAAGCAGAAAGTTTTTTACTCGGGGGTTACCGATGCGCTCAGGGAGTATATTTCTTCCCGTTACGGATTCGGGGCCAAGGAGATGACCACGGCCGAAATCTTCAACGAATTGAAAAAGACGGAGCTGCCGGGCGATCTTTACGATGAGATGAAAACTCTTTTTGAAAGTTCGGATCTTGTGAAGTTTGCCAAGACCGTGATGCCGGACGAGTACAATTCCAAGGTGATTCCCCGGTCGGTGAGGTTCGTGACCGAAACTTACAGGGAAGCTGTCGATGAAGAGGCGGAGAAAGCCGCGGGGGCTTCTGTCGATTCACAAAAAGAAAGCAACGGGTAGGGATATGTTTTTTGAGTATCATAAATTGTTGTGGCTTCTGGTGCTGCCGTTTCTGCTGGTTCTTCTGTATCTGTACAGGGAGTTCAAGGATAGAAGGCCACATATGAGGGTATCCGCCTCCGCACCGTGGAAGGCGGGAGGCCGTAGCGCGGCGGTTTTTCTGCGTCATGTCCCGTTTGCTCTGAGGACTGCGGCCCTTGTGTTGATCATTATCGCAATCTGTCGTCCGAGGTCTTCTTCCAGCTACGAAAAAATCGACACTGAAGGCATAGACATAATGTTCGTGATGGACGTGTCCACGAGTATGCTGGCACGGGACTTCACCCCTGACCGCATAAGCGCCGCAAAGGACATAGCCATCGAGTTCATTTCGCAGAGACCGTCCGACAGGATGGGAATAGTGGTCTTTGCAGGAGAGAGATACACTCAATGTCCTCTTACCACGGACAGGGCGACCTTGATAAACATGATGAAG
>CAYWPV010000091.1:0-607 GCA_964460265.1 uncultured Muribaculaceae bacterium
GTTTTCATCCTGCGGATTGAACACGGCCACCGAATTGCCTCCGAACATGGAAACTATTTTCATGCAGGGGACATCCGTCTCTCCGTCCCCGAAATAAATCATATTCGGGAAAGGTATCCTTTTCTTGTCATCGGCCGTACTTTCATTGACCCTGCGCGAGTCTCTTGCGCTGAAAATACCCTTGTTTATCTTGAACATGAACTGCGTTTTGGCCGTATAATCCACCGCTATGCCGGGCCATTCCGCCTCTCCCCTGTCATTGTACAGAAACGTACAGGCGAAAATATGCTTGAATTCCTTCGCGATGGGGCAACCCTCGATAATTTCCTTCAGCCCGGAAGAGTTGATATAATGCTCAATCTTAACGCCATGGTTCTCCCCGTATTCGTTGACAAGACGAAACCAGCCTTTGACTCCGTCGAACAGCTGAATATGCTGGCCGAACTTTTTGAACTCACTTCTCTTAAGCTTTATCCCGGACTTTTTCGCCTCATCATACATAAGTTTCATGTATGAGAGGATGTCGCTTGCATCCTGGCCCTTGGCTATCTCATTGCTCATTTCCCAGAATTCCCCCGGTGTCTTGCCAATCGCCTGTATGAATCCG
>CAYWPV010000091.1:617-6522 GCA_964460265.1 uncultured Muribaculaceae bacterium
CAAAATCGTAAATCAGCGCTACAATAGGTTTCTTTTTCATTTCCCTTATTTTTCCATTTCCTCCCTCCCCGGAATTGTAAAAATACATATAAACTCCGACGTGCGGCAATCTTCTGCGAAATTTATGCTATTTTTGTAAACGAAAAAGAATAACTTATGATGCACTACTTGGAAAGACTCCGCATCGCCGTCAACAAATTCTGGAACAAAGCCGCACTCAACAACATAAACGGTGAAAGTTTCACTTATGGCGACATGGCCACGTCAATAGAGAAACTTCACATCGCTTTTGAAAAAGCGGGAATTAAAAAGGGCGACAAGGTAGCGATTGCCGCAAGAAACGGTGCAAGATGGGGTATGGCCTACCTTGCCGTAAACACCTATGAAGCAGTGGCCGTGCCCATTCTGGCAGACTTCACGCCGGAAAGCACATGCTTCCTTGTGAACCACTCCGACAGCATAGCACTTTTTACGACAGCGGACAAATGGGAGAAACTCAACCTGGCAGAAATGCCGAAAATCAAATTGGTGTTCGATGCCGAAACCTTCGAGATACTATGGTGCGCGGACGAGTCTTTCAAGCAGTTTTATGCAGGCATCGATGACGTCATGGCCCGTAAATATCCAGGCGGATTCAGCGCCCGGGACGTAAATTATCCGACTGACAACCTTGACAAACTCAGCACGATAAACTATACCTCCGGCTCCACCGGAGATCCGAAAGGTGTAATGCTCACCTACGGCAACTTTTCTTCCATGATAGATTACTGCCAGCGGCACGTAGAGGCCAACGAAAAATACAACATGGTATCCATGCTGCCCATGGCGCACATGTACGGGCTCGTAATCGAGTTCATCTACCCCCTGTGCAACGGAACTGCAGTATACTGGCTCGGGAAAGCACCTACTCCTGCAACTCTGATTTCTGCCTTCAAACAAGTGAAACCTTATCTGCTGATAACGGTCCCTCTTGTAATGGAGAAAATATTCAAAGCCAAGATTAAGCCGGTGCTTGACAAGCCGGCGATAAGAATCCTCACCAGAATCCCCGGCATCAACACAATCATATTCAATAAGATACGTAAAAGCCTAACAGATGCCTTCGGCGGAAACATTCAGGAATTTATAATGGGAGGAGCACCTGTCAATCCTGACATAGAAAAATGGTTCAGAAAAATCAAACTGCCGTATCTTGTCGGCTACGGCATGACTGAAGCCACTCCCCTTCTGGCCTACGAGCACTACTCCAAATATGTTCCCGGTTCCTGCGGAAAAGCTGTCGACACAGCAACGGTAAGGATAGACTCTCCGGATCCGGAAAACATTCCGGGAGAAATCCAGGCCAAAGGTTCCAACATCTGCATAGGCTATTATAAGAATCCCGAAGCCACTGCAAACGCTTTCACCGAAGACGGATTCCTTAAGACCGGTGACCTGGGCGTTATGGACAAGGAAGGCAACATCTTCATCAGGGGAAGAATAAAGAACATGATTCTCGGTCCTTCCGGCCAGAACATCTACCCGGAAGAGATTGAATCAGTAGTCTGCAACCAGGATTACGTTCTCGAGTCCGTAGTTGTCGACAGAAAAGGAAAGCTTGTCGCTCTCGTTTTCCCCGATTACAATAAGATGCGGGAAGACGGAGCTAAGAACGATGATGTCATGAACACCATCATAAAAGGCTCGAACAAAAGACTGCCTTCATACAGCCACATAAGCAAGGTGGAGTTTGTGGACAACCCGTTTGAAAAGACCCCGAAAATGAGCATCAAACGCTTCTTGTACAAATGATGTGACATTTTGTCATAAGAAAGGATTAGGAATATTATTTGAGTTATCGGACCGATAAATTCGATAACTCAAATTTTATATGGATATGAATAAAACAAATGGGAGAATAGGCGTTACAACCGAAAACATTTTCCCGGTAATCAAACAGTTTCTTTATTCCGACCATGAGATTTTTCTCAGGGAACTTGTTGCAAACGCAGTAGATGCCTCCCAGAAGATGAAAGCTTTGGCTTCTTCCGGCGATTTCAAAGGCGAGCTGGGAGAAATCAGCGTCCATGTCGTTCTTGACGAAAAGGAAAAGACTCTTAAAGTCATTGACCGCGGCATAGGAATGACCGAGGAAGAGGTCGATAAATACATCAACCAGATAGCCTTTTCATCCGCAGGAGAATTCCTGGCAAAGTACAAGGATCAGATAGGAGGCATCATCGGTCATTTCGGGTTGGGGTTCTACTCGGCTTTCATGGTTTCGAAGAAAGTCACGATAGACACACTCAGCTGGAAAGAAGGTGCAAGTGCAGTGAGATGGACTTGCGAAGGAGATCCGGAGTTTGTCATGGAACCTTCCGAAAGGACTGACAGAGGCACTGAAATCACTTTGTATCTTGACGATGAATCCGATGAATATGCCCATAAGGACAGGATACGGGGATTGCTTGAGAAGTACTGCAAATTCATGCCGGTTCCGATCATATTCGGCAAGAAGCAGGAATGGAAGGACGGCAAGTATGTCGACACCGATGAGGACAATGTCATAAACAATGTCGAGCCCATCTGGACAAAAGCCCCTTCAAGCCTCAAGGAAGAAGATTACATGAATTTCTACAAGGCCCTTTATCCTATGCATGAAGAGCCTATGTTCTACATCCATCTGAACGTGGATTATCCTTTCCATCTGACGGGAATCCTGTACTTCCCCAAGATCAAGGAGAGGATGGCGATAGAGAAGAACAAAATCCAGCTCTACTGCAACCAGATGTTCGTTACGGACCATGTTGAGAACATCGTGCCCGAATTCCTGACTCTGCTCCATGGTGTGATAGATTCTCCTGACATCCCCCTGAACGTATCCAGGAGCTATCTCCAGAACGATTCCAACGTAAGGAAAATATCAACCTACATCACAAAGAAAGTTGCGGACAGACTGCAGGAAATCTTCGACACGCAGAGAAGCGTATTCGAAAGCAAGTGGGACAATCTGAAACTCTTCATCGAATACGGTATGCTCACTGACGAGAAATTCTGTGAAAGCGCTTTGAAGTTCGCTCTCTTGAAGAACACCGACGGCAAATATTTCAGTTTCGATGAATACCGGAAAGCCGTAGCGCCCACGCAGACAGACAAGGACAAAAAGACAGTCTATCTTTACGCCACTGACACAGATGCCCAGTACCCGTTCATTGAGGCTGCAAAGAAAAAAGGCTACGATGTGCTTCTGATGGACTGCGAACTTGACTCCCATTATGTCAACCTGCTTGAACAGAAACTTAAGGACATCCGTTTCGCAAGAGTGGATTCCGACAGCATCGACAACTTGATTCCTACTTCCGACAAGAAAGACAAGCCGGAGATGAAAGAAGATGAACGCTACGATCTGGAGAACATGTTCAAAGCCGTCCTTCCTTCCGGCAAAGACTATTTTGTCAACGGCGACAACCTTGGCGAAGATGCGGATCCGGTTCTTATCACACAAAGTGAATTCATGCGCAGATACCGTGAAATGAGTTCTCTAAGCGGCGGGATGAACTTCTATGGTGAGCTGCCCGAGTCCTACAACATCACGGTCAATATGCAGAATCCTTTGATCACCAAGATTATGGACGCAGAAAAAAACGAGGTCAAACCTCAGGGAGAGCTTCCTCCCGAAGCAGCCGAATCAGCCACGGAAGAAGAGAAAAAGAAGGCCAGGGATGCACGCGAAGCCGTGAGAACTGCACATCGGACAGATGTGGAAGACTTTGCCAGAAAGAATGAAATACTGCGGCAGGTCGTTGACCTTGCTCTTCTCGCAAACGGAATGCTAAAAGGAAAGGATCTGAGCGATTTTATCTCCAGAAGTGAAAAAGTAGTCGCAGACGCTTATCTTAAAAAATAAAACTTATACAACAAATTATTATGAGAGAGGGGCTAACAAGTGAATTAGCCCCCCTCTTATTTTATCACGGCTTTCGGTTCAATCAATCTCCGGCTTTAATGCATAACCCCTGTCCATCGGTCGGAAGTTCTCTGACCCTCTCTCCCGGTTCATTGTTGCGACAGTTGATTCCGGTATAGCATTTCCCTTCTTGCTGCCCATAGAAAATAAAAAAGAGGATGACTTTTCAGCCATCCTCTCATTATTTATGAAGGTTTGATTACTTCACGGAAACGACAACTCTACGAGCATCTTTCTTACCGTCGATACCACCAAGAGCGACAACTTCAATCTTGTCAGAAGCTACACCCTTCTTAACGAGGTAGTCCTTGACAGCGTTGGCACGCTTCTCAGCAAGCCTCTGGTTGGTTGCGGAAGAGCCGGTAGCCTTGTCAGCAGAGCCGGTAACGGTGATGGTCTTGCCATCAAGATTGTCCTTGACTGCGTTAGCATAGAAATCAAGATGCATCTTCTCACGGTCAGAAAGAACAGCTGAACCGAGATCAAAGAATGTGTAAGAATCGGACGCAACTGCATCGTTCTGTACATATACGGTGTCAGGAGCCTGATTCTTCAGACGCTCGATTTCATTCTTGAGAGCAGCGTTCTCTTTCTCAAGAGCAGCGACACGATCCTTGAGAGCGTTGTACTGGTCAACAGTGAAAGGAACAGGGGCAACGGCAGGAGCTACTGATGAATGACGATCGAAGTTGGTTCTGCCGAGATTGAATACGAGACCGGCGGTGACAGAAGGAAGAAGAGCCTTCTTACCGTCATTGGCGACAGCGTAACCTGCATCAGGAACGACTACGCCTGAAAGATCAAGATAGAGATCAACGCGGTTGCCAAGACGGAAGTCATTGAGGAGACCTGCGCCGAGACCCCATGAATAATCCTCGAAATCATCTTTCTTGGAATAGACGAGACCTGTGGAAACATAAGGGATGAGATCCCAGAAACGGGTCTCTTTATAGCCGCTGAAAGCGTTGGATATGTTCCACATGGCGTCAGCATGGAAATAGTGCTGGCCGAAGTTGTCATCAGCATCGAAGCCGGCGGCTGAATAATAACCGTCCTTCAGGTTCAGATTGTTCTGAATTCCTTTATAACCTACCCTGGCACCGACCGAAGGGGTAAGCCATTTTCCTACATAACCTTCGAGAGCCAGACCACCGAAACTGAAATCGCTGTGTTTGTTGACGATGGAATTTGCACCGGCACCGACACCGACGAACCAGTTGTCACCGAAACGATTAGTTTCATAAGGACCGCGAACGACCTTGCCGTTCTCGTCACGATTGCCGTTCTCCTGTGCAACAGCATTGAAGGAGAAACCCAGCAGGCTTGCAACAGCAAGCGCAGCTGTCAATGTTTTCAAAGCTTTCATTATCCTAAATGAATTTTAAAATATAATAATCTTTCCAGTCTACATACAAAAGTATTTAGACGCAGCAAAGATATCTAAGTTTTCTCACAATTCAAAAGATTGCAATACTTTCCTTTAATAAAAACCGCTAATGAACCTTTCCCCCATGCTTTCGGACCAAACGGATGAAAAAGACTGCTCCCCTTTACAGTTTTTACTAACTTTGTTCCGCTAAAGCATGTTCTGGAATATGAGATTCAAACTTTCCGCACCCTATTCTCCCGCCGGTGATCAGCCGGAGGCCATAAAGGAACTCTGCGCCGCACTGTCGGAAGGAGTCGATGCAGTTACCTTGCTCGGGGTCACCGGTTCAGGAAAAACGTTTACGATGGCAAACGTCATCGAAAAACTGCAGAGGCCCGCCCTCGTATTGAGCCACAACAAGACCCTGGCCGCCCAGCTTTACGGAGAATTCAAGGCTTTTTTCCCGAACAATGCCGTGGAATACTTCGTTTCCTACTACGACTATTATCAACCCGAAGCATACATCCCCTCCACGGACACCTATATAGAGAAAGATCTGAGCATAAACGAACAGGTCGAAAAACTCAGGC
>CAYWPV010000092.1:0-6402 GCA_964460265.1 uncultured Muribaculaceae bacterium
TCTTCAGGAGGTGTGCGTCACAAGATATGATGCGGCACAGTTCAGCCATAAATCATTTTTTATCACTAATTGCAAATATATGATTTTTTCCGTAACCGCAAGTGTTTACGGGAAGCTGAGGCTATATCTTCAAGATGATGTCGGCGCTCTCCATGACGGCCTCACGGTGTGATACAAAAATGATTGTGGGCCTATCTTCCGATGCTGCGGATTGTTCTCCGGATGCACCGGGCAAAGAAGATTTCGAATGGAAATTACGGAGATTATGCAGCAACTGTGCTTCGGTCTGAGGATCAAGGGACGAAGTGGCTTCGTCCAACAGGATGATGCCTCCCTTCTGGAGCAGGGAACGTGCTATGGCGATCCTCTGGCACTGCCCTTCGCTCAGACCGCTTCCGCTCTCGCCGCATACCGTGTCCAGTCCGTCAGGAAGGTCGAACACAAAATCAGCCGCCGCAACGCGAAGTGCCGAACGCATCATCTCTTCCGTGGCCGAAGCATCGGCGAGCAGCAGATTGCTGCGCACCGTACCGCTCATAAGGGAGTTGCCCTGAGGGGTATAACGGAAATTGGCCCGTACAGCCTTTCCGGCCGGCACGCATGAACGGCCGTCATAGAGCATGACCCTGCCGCTCTGCGGTTTTAGCAGGCCGAGCATAAGCCTGACCATCGTGCTCTTCCCGGCACCGGTAGGCCCGGCTATGACCGTAAATGACCCCGGTTTGAAATCATGGGAGAAATTGTCCAGAACCTGCACCGGAGCGTCATTCTTTCTGCCGTCTCCTGCGGACACAGGGTTTTCATAGGCAAAGTCCACGTTCTCGAAACGCACTCCCGCCGCTCCGTCGGCGATCCATTCCGTTCCGTCCGGCTCCCCGGCCAGTTCGTCCAGTTCCATCAGCCGTTCAATGGAGGTGAGAGCATGGATGAACGCGGGCAGCTCCCTGCTCAGGTCGGCCACAGGCCGCTGAATCTGTCCCACGAGCTGGAGATAGGCAGTCATCTGTCCGAAACTTACCGTCCCGTTCATGATGCCGAGCACGCCCCACAGAAAGGCAGCGGCATAGCCTCCCATAAAACCAAGCGCCATGAATCCACGGGCCACCGAATTGAGGTCGAGCCTTCTGACGGTTTTTCCTTTCAGTCTGTCATGCAAGCCGCCGAGCGACGCCAGCACTCTTGAAGCGCCGATTACCGTCAAAGCCAAGGCTCTGTTCTGCAGGTTCTCCTGCATCACCTTCTGGATGTCGCTGTCCAGTGTCCTTATGTCAGAAGTCAGGCCTCTGAGTTTCAAAAAGAACAGC
Organism: uncultured Muribaculaceae bacterium; assembly: GCA_964460265.1. Lineage (GTDB taxonomy): Bacteria > Bacteroidota > Bacteroidia > Bacteroidales > UBA932 > Cryptobacteroides. The sequence goes on from CAYWPV010000092.1 coordinate 1,305, forward strand.
CGTGAACAGATGACTGCGGTCACCATGAGCGCAAGAAGCACCCACAGCAGCGAAGGAGCCATGAACAGAAGATACAGGGAAGCGGCAATGAGTTGAAGCACCGTTACCGCAGCTCCCGGAATGTGGCTGCACAGCAGTTCGGCAACTATGCGGATATCTTCTTCAAGCCGGTTTACGGCATCGGCGGTGCTGAACTTTTCCCTCCCGGTCCATTCGCTTGTCAGCACACGGGAGAACAGTTTCCCGCGGAGGTCATTACGGACACGGAGAATCCCGTAATTTTCACAATAGTTGTATGCGATGCCGCAACAGAGCTGCACGGCCATGGTCCCGAGCATGAGGGCAATGTTTCCGACAAGATCGGCGGACGACGCTCCCGATGCAATGTCCACAAGTTTCTTGCAAACCCACACGAACACGAGCGAAGCGGCAATGCGCACAACGCCCACCAGGATGCCGGAAAGCATCCATTTCTTCGCAGGTCCGGCAAACGAGACCAAACCCCTGAGACAGCTCCCGAGACTTTTCACTACCTTTCCAGAAGACCTGTTTCAGTCCATTTGTCCACAAGGGCGGCTACATCGCGGCGAGCGACCGCCTCATCCACGTCATATTTGTCAAGCAACAGGCGTACGAGCCCGTCCTCGTCAAAATCTTTGCCCTGGACCGACTTCCACAGAAAAGAAGCGGTCTCGTTCAGCGATACTATCTTGCTGAAATCTATCTGCTCCAACCCTTCGCCGACAACCATGTCGACACCGGCCATGGAGCGCAGTTTAAACCCGTCTTTGATTCTCATATCTCTTATGTTTTTTTCTCAACATTATATAGCACGCCTGAAACCAAGGCAACGGTTCGCAATTCTGTACATCGCAAGCAAATACCTGCGCAGCGGGAGCAAAGATCTCCAAAGCCTCGCTTTCCCCGGACGGACACGTTTCCCGCCGGGTCTCACTACCCATATCACCCTGCCTATCAGGTCACTGCGGTCGAAACTTTCAGTCCCGACGAGATTGCCGTCTCCCATCATCGTGCAACTTTCCGCATCAACAGCGATGATGCGGTGCATTATGTAGCGTCCGCCGACCCTTGCAAGCACGATGTCTCCTACGGCGGGTTCGGTACACTTTTTCAAAACCACACTGTCCCGCCCACCGCGGATAAAGGGCAGCATACTGTCGCCCCTGGTCCCGATGACGACTTCCTTGCCCGCGGCGAGAAATTCCTCCACCCGGGAAAAAAGCACTTCATTGGGAACCACCAAAGACGTCATAGGCCGCAGACCGTGGAATGGCACAGCTCGGCGGCTTCCCTGTCAGGCAGGCAGTCCAGCAGGAAGACCGGCACCTTACCGATTATTTCCGCCAAGGTCGAATGAAGCCCGTCAGCCGTTCCGCTGACTTCCCGGAATGCCGAGCAGGACGGAAACAGGGAAGCATAGGCTTCCACCGCGCCCAGTCGCCTGATGCGGTTCACCGGTGCCTGCTGCAGCCGAACGACAGCGGCCAAAGGATAGCTTTCCGCTTTGTAGCAGGGGGTCTTTCCGCTCCATGGAGAACCGTAGATGCGCACCTGCCCGTCTTCCGCTCTTATGATGGGGTTGTCATCGTTGAGCAGGGTACTGCCGGGAATATATTCTCTCCAAAGACGGCTGTGCGTACTTTTGCCCGTTCCGCTTTTGCCCAGAAAGGCATAGGCCAGACCGTCGCATACCGTAACTGAAGAGTGTATCTCCAAAGTTCCGGCAGTGGAGGAGGAAATGGCGAACATTATCATGAGCGCGTTGTCCACGGCGAAGCGGATCATTTCCTTTCTGCCGTCAAGAATCTGCATACGGGCATGGGAGAAGTTTTTGTCCGCCGTCAATCTGGCGACGATCGGCAGCCCCGGTTCAGGAGCCGTTTCCAGCACCCATCCGTCCTCGGAACGGCCGATGCGCAGCCGTGGAAAGTCCGGTGTCTTCACGTCAATCACTTCCGTGAAGGAAGGCACGGCAAGCTCTTCCGCAATGTCAAGTTCGCATAGGCAGCCCGTCTCTTCCTTGAAGGGGACTTCGAAAGGGGTGTAATTTGCACAGCTGTTCCAGACTCCGCAGCTGCTGTCGGCGGTCAGCTTTATGATGTGGGCGGCTATACTGTAATATCGGATCATATTTCTGTCTCTTTTTTACGCATGAATTCAATTCCCGGAACTTGCTTCACGGATTGCATTGCGCAGACCGCTGCGTATGTACTCAAAGAAGAAACGTCCGGAATCCATCGGGAATATTGTGAAGTGGTTCATGAAATCTACGGAATTGAGAAATAAGGACTCCGTTTTCCTTATAAGCATCGGGTCGCGGCTTCTGTCTCTGCGGCCACGCTTTCTGCCGAAGTTACCGACCCTGCGGATGAATCTCCACAATCTGTCGGCCTTTGCTTCACTCTCAGGGTCATACGCAATGGCATCTTCAACAGGAAGGCCGAGATATTTTACAAGGAAGGCCGTGAAGGCTTTCCATTCGCTTACGATTCCCATACGTTCAAGTCTTGAGGTGAGCAGAACCGTGTCTATGCTGCCTTTTCCGGTATGGAGCACCCTGGCCCAGTCGCACAGCTGACGGAGTCCGAGGCCGCCGTAGTAGAAGTGCTGGAGGAGATGGACGAAAACGAACAGCGCGTCGAAGTCTTCGGACGGAATCCATATCGAATCTTCCCTGCCGTCCTGCAAGCGGTGACCGTCCGGGCTGAACAAGGCTTCCTGCGCCTCATCCAGAACTTCGTTCACCTTGCGGCCAAGACCTGTGTGTATGGTGCCGTGTATCTCCACTTCCAAGTCGCCGAGCATTGCTCCGAAATGCATCCTCGTAGGCTCTTCTTTGTCAAGATACGTAGCCAAAGGAGCCAAGACGGCCTTCGCCGCTTCATAGTCTGCCGGTCTCACCACAAGATCGATGTCTCCCGGCATACGCCTTTCGGGGCGGATGTAGTCCCGTGACACCGCCTGTCCTTTGACCATCACCACGGGAATGCCGGCCTCCCTGAACAATCCGGCAAGATGATCCGCCCTGGCATCTGCCACGGAGTTACGCTTCTCTATGGCAAGAGTCAATGACATCAGTCTCGCGGCCGCCTGCATGGGAACATATTGCGGAGGACATCCGTCAACACCATCGGCTATAAGGCCCGTGACCGTCTGCTCGCCGGCAATCCGCAGTACGGACTTCCACATGTCCGGAGGCAAGTCCCCTGCGGGAGGGTATACGGGCACAGTCCCCCACAGTCCGCTTTTGAGGAGCGGAAAGAAAAGGGCTTCGGGCATCATCTGTTCTTTCTTCATGCTGTTCCGGTTGAACTGCGCTAAGATAGGAAAATTCTACGACAGCCTCCGGCCTGACTGAACTGAAAAAGTTACTATCAGCCCTATTGTGCCTTGCAGCCACCATGAGCGTGGCCGGAGCACAACCGTCCGCCGCACGTTTCTTCCCTGAAATAGTGCATTACCGGACAACGCCATCAAGGGGCTCAGCAGCCTTGACATTGTCCGCACGGACACACAAAAACCCGGGACAATCGTGAAGTCGTCCCGGGTTTTTTCTGATTTGTCCTGCTGCAGACCTGTCCTATCTCGGATTTCCGTCAGCGGTACCGGCAGATTCCCTACTTGAGAGTGGCGGGGCTGCTGATTTCGAAATCGTTGGTAGAGTTGTCGGTATCGATGATCTTGCCGGCCGCGTCTCTCTTGCGGAGGACACTCTTTCCGTAACGGGTATCATCATCGTCAACCAGCGACACACCGGTGTACCCTGCATCGACTGACGCATTGAACGCAAGTGTTCCGAAGTTCTCCGGCACAGCGCAATTGACACCGTCAATCACCCATTCGTTAGGGATTCTGTAAGCATTGGTTATTTCGTATTCAAAATGATATCCGTTCCAATCCATAACCTTTTTCCCTTTCCATTGATATTCCTTAAGGAATTTTTCAGACGTCATCCCGTAAGGCGGCATCGCGATAGCATAGCTTTCATAGCCCCTGTTGTGGAGGGTTGTATAGGTATAGGACCCCTTGACCCAGTTTACAAGATTGGGTACCTTGGGATTGTCAGTGTCTACATAATAGGGACCGCTGTTTTCGTCGTAGAACTCGAAATCCGCCCCGCTAAGGTCTATTCCGTATCCGTTTTCAGACTCGAAATCGATTGCGGACAGCGCAAGAACCAAAGATTCTCCTGCGTTCAGCTCCACATCCCGTCCTTCTCCGGGGATGACATAAACCGTCTTTACGCCGATGCTGTCAGGCAGCTGGGGATATTTAAATGTCGCGCCCTTAGGTGACGTCTGGGAATTCGTCTCGGAAAAGGCTATCATCATTCCGTCGGCATAGACGGTGTGATCCGTCACGTTGGTAATCTTGAAATATTGGTCACCGTCTCCGGAATCGTAGTTTCCGGAACTCATGGCGAAGCCCGTAAAGAAGATTTCCTCAAAAACCAGGTCGCCCTTCTCCAGAGATCTGGTGCTCTGCTTGATGGTTATGGTCTCAAGTGGCTGATCGTCAGTGGTCGTTACTCCAACCTGCCATGTTCTTTCCACCCCGGTGTCGTTCAAGGTGAAATGAAGAACTATGTTTTCTTCATCGCTGGACTTCACCGATATGCCTTCGGTCTCGGGGAGGACAATCTTGTAAGTGAATCCCTTTGGCGCCGCCACCGAAAGATCCTGCTCAAACACGTTAATGTTGTAGGACAGAGCGGAAGGATCCGAAGGAACGGCAGGACGGTGCTGCACGATGGCCACGGTCCTGACAAGGTTCTTGGCAGTGAAAGACAGCTGCGCCGTTCTTTCGGCCGCATCGGTGTAAGGGTTGACGGTTACCGCCACCACGGTGTTTCCGCTGCCGGAGGCAGGAGTGACCGTATACCAGTCCGCTCCATCGGTGGCAAGCGTCCAGTTCTGGTTAGTCTCGATGTTGAATGAACTTGAACCTCCCTCGGCATCGAACTCCACAGTGAGAGGAGTAACGTTAAGCATAGGATCATCGTCCTTGCTGCAGGCTGCGAGCGCAAGTGCCGTGCAGCCGATCAGAAATAGCTTTTTCATCTCTCTAAACACATTAT
>CAYWPV010000093.1:0-6315 GCA_964460265.1 uncultured Muribaculaceae bacterium
GTGGGGTATCAGCCTACGCTGGCCACTGAAATGGGTCAGATGCAGGAGAGAATCACCTCCACCAAAAACGGCTCCATTACCTCGGTGCAGGCCGTTTATGTGCCGGCCGACGACCTGACGGACCCCGCTCCGGCCACCACGTTCACCCATCTGGATGCTACCACGGTGCTCAGCAGGAAGATAACCGAGCTCGGCATCTATCCGGCCGTCGATCCTCTTCAGTCCACATCCAGGATTCTTGACCCCAATGTCGTGGGACAGAAGCATTACGATGTGGCGCAGAGAGTCAAGCAGATTCTCGAAAGATACCAGGAGCTTCAGGACATCATATCCATTCTCGGAATGGACGAGCTTTCCGATGAGGACAAAGAGATCGTGGGCAGGGCGCGCCGCGTGCAGCGTTTCCTCTCCCAGCCTTTTGCCGTTGCCGAACAGTTTACCGGAGTGCCCGGAGTCATGGTGGAGATAGACGACACCATCAGGGGTTTCGAGAAGATTCTCGACGGCGAGGTGGATTATCTGCCGGAACAGGCGTTCCTCAATGTGGGTACGATCGAAGATGCCATAAAGAAGGGAGAAGACTTGCTCGCCAAGGCAGGCAAGTGACGGAAGGAGGATGTTGAAGGTTATGAAAGATATCAGGCTTAACATAATCACTCCGGAGAAAACTCTCGTCGACGAGGATGTAGACAATGTCACACTGCCGGGAACTCTCGGCCCTTTCGAGGTTCTGAAGGATCATGCGCCCATAATCTCTTCTCTTGAAAAAGGAAAGATAAGCTACAGGACTGACGGGGAGGTGCTTGAAGTGGAGATCAGTTCCGGTTTCGCCGAGGTAAGGGACAATGTCGTTTCAGTCTGCGTGGAAATATGAAAAAGATCTGTCTCATACTTGCCGCTTTTTTCTCGCTTCTGCCGCTTGCGGCCGGGGCTGAGGATTTTGACATGGACGAATATCTGTACGGCCATGTGAGGGATTCGTATGAGTGGCACATCACCACCGTGAACGGGAAGCCGGTCAGCATATACCTGCCGGTGCTTCTGTACAGCAGGACGAGCGGATTCCATTGTTTCAGTTCCAGACATCTGGAGGAGGGTTCTTACGATGGTTTCAGGATTGCCGGCAACGATGAAAAATATGCGGACAAGATAGTGGAGACCCTTCCGGACGGTTCTGTCGTCAAGCCTTTCGATTTCTCCGTCACAAAGAATGTGTTGGGGCTGATGATAAACTGTGTGCTCCTGCTTTGCATAGTGCTCGGAACTGCACGGTGGTACAGGAAGCATGATGCCGCTGAGGAAGCTCCGAAGGGTTTCGCGGGATTCATGGAGATGATTGTGACGATGATAGAGGATGACGTCATAAAGCCGAGCGTAGGACGGGAGTACAGGCGTTATTCACCGTATCTTCTGACGGCTTTCTTTTTCATTTTCCTGAGCAATCTCATGGGAATGGTACCGTTCTTTCCGGGAGGGGCGAACATTACCGGCAACATCGCGGTGACGCTTGTGCTGGCGATGTTTACCTTCTTCGCAGTCAATCTGTTCGGGAACAGGCAATATTGGAAGGATATTTTCTGGCCGGAGGTGCCTACGTGGCTCAAGGTGCCTGTGCCTCTCATGCCTGCAATCGAACTGGTGGGGATTTTCACCAAGCCGTTCAGCCTGATGATCCGTCTCTTCGCCAACATGCTGGCGGGCCATTTCATGATTTTGGGCGTGGTCGCAGTCATCTTCCTGACCGTGGAGATGGGCGCTTTCATGAACAGTGCCCTCGGGGCTGTGGCCATACTGCTCGGGGTGTTCATGGATATGCTGGAAATACTGGTTTCATTCATACAGGCTTACGTTTTTACAATGCTTTCGGCGGTCTTCATAGGGTTGGCTCATCCGGAAGCTGAAGTGAAATGAACGATTATTGATTTAAAAACTATAATGCTATGTTACTCACAATGTTACTTCAAGCTGCAGGTTTAGGTAGACTTGGTGCCGCCATCGGTGCGGGAATCGCTGCTCTGGCAGCTGCCGTCGGAATAGGCCGCATAGGTGCCGCTTCTCTCGAGGCCGGGGCCAGACAGCCGGAAAAGGCCAATGACTTCCGTATGACCGCCATCATCATAAGCGCCCTCATCGAGGGAGCCTGCCTCTTCGCTATAGTCGTAAGCCTTATCGTCAAGTAACGATGTCTCTCATTACTCCTGATTTCGGCCTGCTCGTGTGGATGACCCTGATTTTCGGGATTGTCTTCTTCATTCTCGCCAAATTCGGTTTTCCCATGATCACTTCTTCTGTGGAGAAGAGGGCGGCTCGCATAGAGGATTCCATCCGCAAAGCCAAGGAGGCCGAACAGCGTCTGCAGGATCTGGCCGGGGAGCAGAAGGCTCTCATGGACCAGGCCCGGAAGGAAAGGAACGAGATGCTCAAGACTGCCTCGGAGACCAGGGATCAGATCATTGAGAAGGCAAAGAACGATGCACAGGCCGAGGCGGACAGGATAATCGCCGGGGCCAAGGATGAGATTGCGGCGGAAAAAGAGGCTGCATTGCGTGACGTGCGCGGTGAGCTGGCCGAAATTTCCATGCGCATAGCGGAAAAGGTCGTCAGGAAAGACCTGGAGAGCGATGACGCTCAGAAACAATATATCGACCGTCTTGTCAAGGAAATTTCCGACAAAGACAGGGGCGGTCGGGTGAACTGATAAATTGCGGACACGATGAATACCGGAGTAATCGCATCGAGATATTCCAAAGCTTTGATGAAGTATGTCGGGGGGACACCTGACGGAGATGCGGTGTGCGGCCAGGTCATGACTCTTGAAAAGTCGTTGGATCTGGTGCCGAAGCTCCGTCTGGTGATCAATGACCCGTCGGCGGTGCCTCTTGAGGAGAAGCTGTCTTTGTTTTCCGCTTCCGTGGGCGGCGGGCTTAACCCTAAGCTCGAGACTTTCATCAGGCTCGTAATACGTAATGAAAGGGAGTCTTATCTCAGGCTTATTTTCCATGACTTCACGGTCAATTACCTGAAATCCGAGAAAATCCTCATGGCCAGGCTTGTCACGGCCGTGGATTCTCCATCGCTTGCGGATACGCTGGCCGGGATGGTCAGGGAAAGGACGGGCTATGATGTCAGGATTGAGAAGGTCGTGGATCCGGAGATCATAGGCGGATTCGTGTTTACTGTGGATGATTTCAAGCTTGACGCCGGCGTGGCCGGGCAGATTGCCGGTCTGAGGCGCGGGCTGATGAAGAAAAGAGCATAAAAATATGGCGCAAAATAACATAAAGGCCAGTGAGATTTCAGACGTGCTGCTGCGTGAGCTGGAGTCGATTGATATCGCCGCAAAGTATGAGGAGGTAGGGACGGTTCTTGAAGTCAGCGACGGTGTCGCCCGCATTTACGGGCTTGTAAACGCAGAGTCGGGCGAGCTTCTGGAATTCGACAGCGGAGTCATGGCCGTGACCATGAATCTGGAGGAGGACAATGTCGGTGCGGTGCTTCTCGGACCTACCGAACTGGTCAAGGAAGGCATGGGAGTGAAGAGAACCGGCAGGATAGCGTCCGTCAATGTCGGCGAGTCCATGATAGGCAGGGTCGTCGATCCTCTGGGCAATCCGATAGACGGAAAGGGAAGCATCGGAGGGGAGCTCACGGAGATGCCTCTTGAGAGGAAAGCTCCGGGAGTCATATTCAGACAGCCTGTAAGCGAGCCGCTGCAGACGGGCATCAAGGCCATAGATGCCATGATTCCTATCGGAAGAGGGCAGCGCGAGCTCATTATCGGTGACCGTCAGACGGGAAAGACCGCTATCGCCGTGGATACCATAATAAACCAGCGCAGCGAATTTCTTAAGGGGAAACCTGTTTACTGCATCTATGTAGCCATAGGCCAGAAAGCTTCGACGGTGGCCAACATAGTTCAGACACTGCGTGCCAAGGGCGCTATGGATTACACAATCGTAGTTTCCGCCACGGCCGCGGATCCCGCCGCCTTGCAGTATTACGCTCCTTTTGCGGGGGCTGCCATAGGCGAGTATTTCAGAGATACCGGACGTCATGCCCTTGTGGTTTACGACGATCTTTCCAAGCAAGCTGTGGCCTATAGGGAGGTATCCCTTATACTCCGGCGTCCGTCGGGACGAGAGGCCTACCCGGGCGATGTGTTCTACCTTCATTCCAGACTTCTGGAAAGGGCTGCCAAGATCATCGGCCAGCAGGAGGTCGCCGAAAAGATGAACGATCTGCCCGACTCGCTCAAAGGCAAGGTGAAGGGCGGCGGATCTCTTACGGCCCTGCCTATAATCGAGACTCAGGCCGGCGATGTGTCGGCATATATCCCCACCAACGTGATTTCCATCACCGACGGTCAGATATATCTGGAGGCCGCCATGTTCAACCAGGGCTTCCGTCCCGCAATCAATGTGGGCATCTCGGTGTCCCGTGTTGGAGGAAGCGCCCAGATCAAGAGCATGAAGAAGGTGGCCGGTACGCTTAAGATAGACCAGGCTCAGTACGCCGAACTGGAATCTTTCTCCAAGTTCTCTTCGGACATGGACAAGGTTACCGCCATGTCCATAGACAAAGGCCGCAAGAACAAACAGCTGCTGGTCCAGCCTCAGTATAGTCCCATGCCTGTCGGAGAGCAGGTCGCCATACTTTACTGCGGGACTCATGCCTTGCTCAGGGATGTTCCTCTGGAGTCCGTGCTCAAATTCCAGGACGAGTTTCTTGTCAGGATGCGCGGCTCTCACCGCGACATACTGGACCGGCTTGCCGAAGGGAAATATGATGAAGACATTCAGAAGGTCATAGAGGAGACGGCCGCGGAAGTCGCTTCCATGTTCAAAAAGTCCGAATAAGGAGGTTTGGGACTTATGGCTTCGCTAAAGGAAATCAAAAACAGGATAGCGTCCGTGGGCAGTACGCTGAAGATTACTTCGGCCATGAAGATGGTCGCTTCGGCCAAACTGCATGTCGCCCAGACTGCCATAGGGAATCTTCTTCCCTACGGAGACCGGCTTTCCGGAATTCTCGCCCATCTGCTCAAGACGGCGGATGCGGACGGCCCTTATCTGCAGGCCAGGCCTGTGAAGAGGATTGCCGTTCTCGCTTTCGCTTCCAATTCGTCGCTGTGCGGTGTCTACAATGCCGATGTGATAAAGACGGTCCGCAAGGTTCTGGAGGAGTACAAGGCCGCCGGGGTGGAGGAAATCACCGTTTATTCCGTCGGCCGCAAGATGGCGGAGGCAATGCGCAAATCCGGCTACCCTTCTCCGGAGGACTATACAACCCTGTCTGCGAGGCCCGGCTACGCGGGTGCCGCAGCTCTGGCTGACTCTCTGACGTCGGGTTTCCTGTCGGGGAAGTTCGACAAGGTGGAGATTGTGTATACCCACTACAAGAGCACTGCTTCCCGTACGGTCACGCGCATGACTTATCTTCCCATGTCTCTGGACGATGCGGCTTACTCGGCCGGACCGGCCAGTCATGTTTCGGCTACGGATGATGACTTTATAGTGGAACCGGACGCGGGAAAACTTGTGGAAAGACTTCTTCCCATGGTAGCCCGGATAAAAGTCTATGCCGTGCTGCTCGATGCCTGCGAGGCGGAGCATTCCGCCAGAACGGTGGCCATGCAGGCCGCGACCGACAACGGCAATGAGCTGCTGCGTGAGCTGACTCTCGAGTTCAACAAGGGCCGTCAGCAGAAGATTACAAGTGAAATTCTGGACATAGTAGGAGGTTCCGCTTCTTAGACCATGGAGTTTGATTCCGGCATAAAATTACGGGATATCAGGACCGTTTACGTCTCCTCCGGCATGGATTTCGACCCGTTCATGCGTGCATTGTGGAAAGTGCTCGGGGATGAGTCAAGGGAGATGGCTGACACCGGAGGTGGTGAGGTCTGGTTGGATTTTTCGGATTTTCTGAGGACCAGGCATCTGGTCGTGAACGTTTCTCCTGCGGAAGGCGGTTATGATATCCGCTTCAGAAGCGGCTCCAGGCCGAGCCTTCTTTCCGATGTCATCATGATGGCTTTCGGCCTTATTTTTTTTTGGCTGTCGGGCAAAGTTTTTGTACCGCATCCTCCTTTGGCGGCTGCAGCCGGTCTTTTCCTGTCTCTTGCCGCAGTGCTTTTGACACTGTTCTGGTGCGGGAGACGTTTCGGTTCCGCCGAGGTTGATGAAATAATCAAGAAGATTGAAAACATATGAAAAAAATTTTCCTTACCGTCGTTTCCGTAGTCCTTGCGGCCGGGATGCTTTCCGCTCAGGATCTCGTAAAGTATAACTATAAGAAAAACAATAAGACATATAC
>CAYWPV010000094.1:0-6199 GCA_964460265.1 uncultured Muribaculaceae bacterium
TATTGGGATCTTCCTTATACGAAGTTGCCGCATCCGAGGTACAAAGGGAAGCGGATTCCGGCCTATGACATGATAAAGTTTTCCATCAACACGCACAGGGGCTGTTTCGGAGGCTGCAATTTCTGTACGATAGCCGCCCATCAGGGTAAGTTCATACAGTCCAGATCGGAAAAATCCATTCTTAAAGAAGTGGCGGCTCTGAGAACTGTTCCCGGTTTTACAGGCAACATCTCCGATCTCGGGGCACCGACCGCCAACATGTACGGTATGCATGGACGCAATCTGAAGGCTTGCGACGTATGCAGGCGCAAGTCCTGTCTTTTCCCTGCAGCTTGCCCGAATCTGGACCGCAGCCATGCCCGTCTTCTGAAGCTTTATGACGATGTGTCAAGGATCAAGGGCATCAGGCATGCCTACATCGGGAGCGGCATCCGCTACGATCTGTTTCTGGACGAGAAGAAGGGCTTTGTAGATGAAACGTCAGCGCCATATCTGAGGGAACTGATACTGGACCATACCTCCGGCAGGTTGAAGGTCGCTCCGGAACATACTGAAGACAAGGTCCTGCATTACATGGGCAAACCTTCGTTCCGTCTTTTCGAGAGACTTCGTTCGGAATTTGACAGGATCACTGCTGCGGCCGGACGCAGGACGGAGCTCGTGCCTTACTTCATTTCTTCCCACCCTGGCTGCACCATGCAGGATATGTGCAAACTGGCCTCCAATCCGGCGCTGAAGGGGCTTTACATGGACCAGGTGCAGGATTTTACCCCTACCCCCATGACCACGTCATCAGTCATGTTCTATACCGGACTGGATCCCCGGGACATGAAACCTGTTTTTGTGGAGCGGAATCCCGAAAAGAAAAAAATGCAGAAGTCTTTCTTCTTTAAACGAAAATAGTCAAGTTTTTTTGTCTGAGAAATTGTTGCAATTGGAAAAAATGTTCTAATATTGCAGTCCCATTTGAAACCCTATTTGAAACAGACAATTGAAGGATCAAAACTCTAATTTTGCTATGCCTGAAATCAAGAAGAAGAGAGCTGTCGTCAGCTATGAGAACATGCCGAAAGAACTTGCGGAAGCGTTCGCCGAGAAGTATCCGAAAGGGTACAGCGATTATCTTCCCGACCTGGTGAAATATGACAAGCCTGACGGAACGAGCTTTTACGCGGTGACCATGGAGATACCGGATGCGGTGTATCTTGTCAAGATAAAAGTCAAGACTGATGACGCGAATGATCTTGAAAGATGGCTGGATGGAGAATCCGGAGAAGATGACGGCGGAGAATCTGAAGATGGAGGAGAGGCCGGAGGTGCGCTTCCCGATGACAACATATCTCAGTATGCAGGCGGAGATGAGGACGGTTCTGAAGCATAAAGTTTTTTTTTTTGAAGTTTGGGGAATGGCTAATGACATTCCCTTTTTTTATATTTGTATAATCCGGTAGGTGGACAGGAACTGTAAAATTCAAAAACGAGAAATATGAAGCTATTCAGAAAGGCGAAAGTGGCTTTCATGCGGATGCCGGAGAAGAATCTTCTCATGATTCTGTCTTTGGTCGTCGGCATAGCGAGCGGTCTTGCAGCAGTTCTCTTGACTTCTTTGATCAGACTTATCCGTCTCGGACTTACTTCGTGGATTCATCCCGGAATGGAGAATCTGCTTTATCTCGTTTATCCGGGCATCGGAATGCTGCTGTCCATGCTTCTCCTTAAATACGTAATCAAGGACAATATCGGACACGGCGTGACAAAAGTGCTGGTGGCCGTATCCAAAAATGAATCCAGGATAAAGCCTCACAATATCTGGTCTTCCATACTCACCAGTTCGCTGACCATAGGATTCGGAGGGTCCGTGGGAGCGGAGGCTCCGATAGTGTACACGGGCGCCGCAATAGGTTCCAATGTGGCGCGGGTGACGAAGCTTTCATACCGGAACATGACGGTGCTGCTGGGTTGTGGGGCGGCCGGTGCCGTAGCAGGCATATTCAAGGCCCCTCTGGCCGGTATGCTCTTTACATTGGAGATTCTTCTGTTCAACATCTCCATGACGTCTATGATGCCGCTTCTGCTCTCCACCGTATCCGCCACGGTCGTTTCATACATTTTTATGGGCAATACTCCGGCCTTTGAATGTACCCTTTCGGCGTTCAGGATGGAGAACATCCCTTTTTATATCCTGCTGGGCGTGTTCTGCGGATTCTGCTCCTTATATTTCATAAGGACTACCATCGGACTTGAGGACAAGATGTCGAAGTTCCGCAATCCCTATCTCAAATGGCTGTTCTGTGCTGCGGTTCTCGGTGTGCTCATATATCTCTTCCCTCCGCTATATGGCGAGGGTTACAGCGATCTGCATCCTTTGCTTAATGGAACGGAGCCATATTATGACGGAAAGACCGTTCTTTCAGGGATGTTGCACACCGGCTGGTACCGGTCTTTTTCGCTCTTGTCATGCTGCTCAAGGTCTTTTCCATGACCATGACCAATGCCGGAGGCGGCGTGGGCGGAACATTCGGACCGACGTTGTTCGTCGGTGCAATAGCCGGATTCGTCATGGCGCGGACGTTCAATCTGCTTCTTTCGGGCACGAATTTTTCCGTGCCGGAACAGAATTTCGTCATGGTGGGCATGGCGGGACTTATGGCAGGTGTAATGCAGGCTCCCATGACGGCCATCTTCCTCATAGCGGAGATGACAGGAGGCTACGAACTTCTGCTTCCGTTGATCATAACTGCGACCATTTCTTTCGGGACGATAAGAATCTTTGAGAAATATTCCATCTACACCAAGCGTATCGCTCATACCGGCGAGCTTCTTACCCACGACAGCGACCAGGCTGTGCTGACGCTGCTTAAACTGGACTCGTTAATCGAAAAGAACCTAACCCCGGTAGAGATAGACTCCACCCTCGGAGAATTCGTGCAGGTCATATCCAATTCAAGCCGTAACGTCTATCCGGTGCTCGACAGCAAGGGACATTTTCAAGGGTATGTTTCGCTTGAGGACGTGCGCAAAGACATGTTCCGGCCGGAACTTTACAATCAGCGCCATGTGTACAATTATATGCATTCCGCGCCCGAATATGTATATACCGATGATACAATGGAAGCGGTGATGAACAAATTCGAGAGAACCGATGCGTGGAACCTGCCGGTCATCAAGAGAGACAGATCCTATGTGGGATTCCTCTCCAAGTCCAAGATTTTTTCCGCTTACAGAGAGGAGCTCAAGGAACTCTCGCAGGATTAGCGCTTTTGATTGATTATGAAACAGATATACGTCGACTACATAGCCCGTAAGATGTCGGTCAGAGATTGGCAGGTTTCCAACTGCGTGTCCCTGATTGAAGAGGGAAACACCATTCCGTTCATAAGCCGTTACCGCAAGGAAAAGACCGGAGGACTTGATGACGCTCAGGTCGCTGAAGTCAAGCATTGGACAGATGTTTTCTCCGACATGGAAAAACGGAAGAAAACCATATGTGAGACTGTCGGATCGCTCGGGAAACTCACCGACGAGATGCGTGAGCGCATAGAAAACTGTACGGATGCTTCTGAACTTGAAGACTTGTATCTTCCATACCGTCCCAAACGCAGGACGAAGGCTACTGCGGCCAGAGAAGCCGGTCTTGAACCTCTGGCCGAGACCATGTCTTCGATGAAAACGTCAGATCCTGAAAAAGAAGCGGCGGGATATCTCAATGACAAGGTTCCGTCGGTTGAAGATGCTCTGGCCGGAGCACGTGACATTATCGCAGAATCGGTAAGCGAAAATGCGGAAATCCGGGATGCTCTCAGGAAAGTGTTCAGGATGAGGAAGATCGTAACGAAGGCATCCAAAGCGGCGTCTTCTCCCGATGCCCAGAAATACAAGAATTACTTCGACTATTCCGAGCCGCTTTCCAGAATGGCGCCGCATCGGCTTCTGGCAATTCTCAGGGCCGAAAACGACGGATTCCTTACCGTGAAAATAGACGCTGACGCGGAAAAATCATGCGGACAGGCATATTACCTTTTTACAAAAGGGAAACCCAGGCCGTCACGTCTTTTGTCCGAACAGATTAATCTTGCTATAGCGGATGCATATTCCCGTCTGCTGGTGCCGTCTTTGACAAGCGAAGTGCTCAGAGAGTACAAACAGAAAGCGGACGAGGCCTCGGTCGGTGTTTTCGGTGACAATCTGCGTCAGCTGCTCCTGGCTCCGCCTGTCGGCCAGAAGAGAACCATGGCCATAGACCCTGGTTTCAGAAACGGATGCAAGATAGTATGCCTGGATGAGAACGGAACTCTGCTTCATCATGAAATCATTTTTCCGCACCCTCCGAAAAACGAGAAGGTTAAGTCCATCATGGCCGTGACCGGCATGATAGACAAGTACAGGATATCAGCGATAGCTATAGGAAACGGAACTGCAAGCAGGGAAACGGAAGATTTCGTGAAAAAGATCAATCTTCCCCTGTCCTGCAGGGTCTATGTCGTCAGCGAGGACGGTGCGTCCATTTATTCAGCTTCCGAAGCGGCCAGGGCTGAATTTCCTGACGAAGATGTTACCGTCAGGGGAGCAGTGTCCATCGGCAGGAGGCTTATGGATCCTCTGTCGGAACTTGTCAAGATAGACCCCAAATCTCTCGGTGTCGGACAATATCAGCATGATGTGGACCAGAAACTGCTGAAGGAAACACTTGACAATGTGGTGGAAAGTTGCGTCAACTCGGTAGGAGTCAATCTCAATACGGCCAGTCCTTATCTTCTGAGGTATGTGGCGGGCATAGGTCCCGCGCTTGCTGCTGCCATTGTGGAGTACAGGGCGGCATCAGGAGGTTTCGACAGCCGCTCGCAACTGCTTAAAGTTCCCAGACTCGGCGGCAAGGCATTTCAGCAATGTGCCGGATTCCTGCGTATAAAGGGCGGAGCCGATCCTCTTGACGATTCCGCTGTCCATCCCGAGGCTTACCATATAGTGGATAAGATGGCCTGTGATCTTGGCGTTTCTTCCAGAGCGCTTGTTGGAAATGCGGAACTGTGTTCCAGGATAGAGCCTCAGAAGTATGTCGAAGCCGATTTCGGCCTTCCTACGATCAGCGACATAATAAAAGAACTGGCCAAACCGGGACTGGATCCCCGTCAGCAGGCAGAGGAGTTCTCTTTTGATGACAGCATCAGAAGTATCGAGGACTTGTCCGCAGGGATGGAACTGCCCGGAATCGTTACCAATATTACGGCATTCGGAGCTTTCGTCGACATCGGAGTCCATGAAAACGGGCTTGTACATATCTCCCGGATGCGGGGAAGAAAGCTCAAGCTGCATGAGCATATACGTGTAAGCGTGCTGGATGTGGATATGGACAGGCGCAGAATCGCGCTTAAGCTCTGCTGATTTTTCTGAATCTGAGCTTTATTACGCCCCAAAAGGCTTCTCCGAAAATGCCGCTGCTCATTTTCGACGAACCTTCTTTTCTGTTGACGAAGATTACGGGAACTTCCTTGATTTTGAAGCCGAGCCTCCAGGCGGTGTATTTCATTTCTATCTGGAAACCATAGCCTTTCATCTGAACTTTGTCAAGGTCAATGCTTTCGAGTACTTTTTCGCTGTAGCATACAAATCCTGCGGTGCTGTCGTAAACCTTCATGCCAAGCACGATTCTTACATACAGGGATGCGCAGTATGACATCATGATTCTCCCTATGGGCCAGTCAACCACGCTTATGCCATGGCAATAGCGGGATCCGATGGAAATGTCCGCTCCTTCTTTGCATGCCGCATACAGCCGCGGCAGGTCGTCGGGATTGTGGGAAAAGTCCGCGTCCATCTCGAAAGTGTAGTCGTATCCGTGTTCCAGCGACCATCGGAACCCTGTGATATAGGCTGTTCCCAGTCCTTGTTTTCCCTCCCGTTCAATGATATGAAGGCTCTCGGGAAAATCTTCCCGGAGCGATTTGACTATGGATGCCGTTCCGTCGGGAGAGCCGTCGTCTATTACGAGAATATGATAATCCCCGTCCAGGCTGAAAACCTTCCGGATGATTCTTTCTATATTCTCCTTCTCATTGTATGTTGGAATGATTACGAGTTTCCTGTCCATGTCAACGGCTGTTTGAAATCTCTAATTTAGGCATTTTTTGAAAAAAGACGTATTTCCCGTCAATATCTTCGCCAAAGTCGGCGAGAAATTGTCGCGGCTCTCCGCCAAGGT
>CAYWPV010000095.1:0-6111 GCA_964460265.1 uncultured Muribaculaceae bacterium
ATTACGCCCGAATGTTCAGGGATGCCGGGCTGTTGCAATAAAACTGCCGGCGAGTTTCGATGAACGGCATAAATGATTATATTTGCGAGAATAAGCAATCAGTTATTATTGCGGTTTAAAAGAGAATACGATATACAATGGAATTACCGGCTAAATACGATCCTTCGCAGGTCGAAGACAAATGGTACGCCTACTGGCTTGAGCATAAGTTCTTTCATTCGGAACCGGATGACAGGGAGTCTTATACTATAGTCATACCTCCGCCGAATGTTACTGGCATTCTGCACATGGGACATGTCCTGAACAATACTTTGAACGATGTCCTCATAAGGAAGGCACGCATGGACGGTAAGAATGCCTGCTGGGTGCCCGGTACCGATCATGCATCCATAGCCACTGAAAGCAAAGTCGTGGCCAGGCTGAAATCCATGGGCATATCCAAGGAAGACATTTCCAGAGAGGAATTCATGAAATATGCCTGGGAGTGGAAAGAGGAGCATGGGGGAATAATCCTTAACCAGCTCAGGAAACTGGGAGCCTCATGTGACTGGGACAGGACCCGTTTCACCATGGAACCGGCTCTTTCCAGAGCCGTCATAGCCACATTCTGCTATTTCTACAAGAAAGGCATGATATACCGTGGCGTAAGAATGGTGAACTGGGATCCTGAAGCGTTGACGGCCATCAGCGATGACGAGGTAAACCATGAAATCACAAAGAGCCATTTCTACCATATTAAGTATTTTGTTTCCGACGGCAACGGCAAACCTACCGACAAATATCTGGTGATAGCGACCACGCGTCCGGAAACCATAATGGCAGATGCGGCGATATGCGTGAACCCCAAAGATGAGAGATATCATTGGCTTAAGGGGAAGAAGGTTCTCATTCCGCTGATAAACAGGGAAATACCTGTGATAGAAGACGATTATGTAGAGATGGATTTCGGTACCGGATGTCTAAAAGTGACTCCGGCTCATGATGCCCATGACTACGAAATCGGGCTCAGGCACAACCTTCCTGTCCTCGACATTATCGATGATCATGGAAAACTTAATGACAAGGCACAGATTCTCGTAGGAGAAGACCGTTTCGTTGCGAGGAAAAAGATAGGAAAGATGCTTGACGAGGCCGGAAATCTTGTCAAGATAGAGGATTATGACTCTCCGGTAGGCTATTCGGAGAGGACTCACGCGGTCATAGAGCCCAAACTTTCGGCTCAGTGGTTCCTTAAAATGGACAAGCTTGCCGCGGCCGCTCTTGACAGCGTATTGTCCGGAAAGATCAAATTCATTCCTGAGAAATACGTCAATACCTATCGCCATTGGATGGAGAACGCTCACGACTGGTGCATTTCCAGACAGCTTTGGTGGGGACAGAGAATACCTGCGTATTATCTCCCCGACGGGAAAGTCGTCGTGGAGGAAACTGCGGAGAAAGCGCTTGAGTCGGCCAGAAGGATTAATCCTTCCTATACCGCAGAAGATTTGCGTCAGGACGAAGACGTTCTGGACACATGGTTCTCCAGCTGGCTTTGGCCGATTTCCGTATTTGATCCGGAACTTCCGGGACACCCTGAACATAAGCCGAACAGCGACCTTAGCTATTATTATCCTACCGATGACCTCGTGACCGGACCGGACATCATTTTCTTCTGGGTTGCCAGAATGATTATGGCCGGAGATGAATTCATGAAGGACATACCCTTCCACAATGTTTATTTCACCGGCATAGTCAGAGACAAGCTCGGAAGGAAGATGAGCAAGACGCTCGGTAACAGCCCCGATCCTCTTGAACTGATCAAGCAATATGGTGCGGACGCCGTCCGTATCGGAATGCTTCTTTGTTCATCCGCCGGCAATGACATTTTTTATGACGAGTCACAGATAAAGCAGGGCAGGAATTTCTGCAACAAGATTTGGAATTCATACCGTCTCATCGAGTCATGGGCAGTTGATGAAAAACTTCAGCAGAGCGATGTTGACGCCATAGCAGTCAAATGGTTTGACAGCAAGCTGAACCAGACTGTCGCCTTGGTGGAGGATCATTATTCCAAGTTCCGCATATCCGATGCGCTTATGTCCATATACAGGCTTTTCTGGGATGAATACTGCTCATGGTATCTTGAAGCCGTGAAGCCGGCTTACGGTGACAGCATTGACAGGAAGACGTATGATGCGACGAAGCTCTTCTTTGAAAAACTGCTCAAGCTGATACATCCGGTGATGCCTTTCATAACCGAAGAGTTGTGGCAGTCTATGGAAAAGAGGGCCGAGGGAGAGACCATCATGTATGAAAAGACCCCTGCGGCCGGGAGGATCGACGACAGCGTGATAAGCGGATTCGAGCTTGTTCAGGAACTTGTAAACGGAGTGAGGGGCATCAGGCAGCAGAAAGAGATTTCTCCGAAAGAGCCTTTGTCTTTGAAAATCAAAGGTGATTTCCCTATGGAACTCATGCCTGTGGCAAATAAGCTTGCGAATCTGTCATCAGTTGCCAATGCTGAATCTTTCGGGGATGAGGCCGGAGTATCTTTCATGGTCAGGACCGTTGAAGTGTTCGTTCCTCTTTCCGGATTCGTAAATGTCGATGAAGAAATCGGGAAACTTGAAGCCGCCCTTAAGTACCAGCAGGATTTCCTTGCTTCTGTAAGAAAGAAGCTTGCCAACGAAAATTTCATCGCACACGCCCCTGCGAAAGTTGTGGAAGTAGAGCGTAAGAAGGAGGCGGATTCGCTTTCCAAGATAGCCAGCTATGAAGCACAGCTGAAGGCTCTTAAAAACTGAGAATATGGTTGAGTACAGTGTTGAACTTCCGGTCCGGTATTACGAAACGGACCAGATGGGGATAGTTCATCATTCCAATTACATAAGATATTTCGAGTGCGCCAGGAACGCCATGATGGATTCATGGGGCTATCCGATAGAACAGTGTGAAAAAGATGGTGTTACCATTCCTGTCGTATCGGTTTCATGCCGATACAGACATTCGGCGTATATGGGGGACGTGCTTAAAGCTGTAGCCGTCATCGAAAAAGAGCCCTTGGCCAAACTGAACATAAGGCAGGCTGTATACAATCAGGAGGGAGTCCTGTGCGCCGAAGGTGAAGTGGTTCTGGGTTTTCTTGACAAAAGTTCGGGGCGTCCTGTACGTTGTCCCGGTAAGGTATTGGAGATTATCCGTCATGAACTTGCCGTACATGGAACAGATTAGAGAGAGTATTAACGCATAATTTCAGAGATATGGTATATCCGCTTGGCGTAATAGGTCCGTGGGAAATCGTCATTATTTTCCTTGTAGTTTTGCTTCTTTTCGGTGGCAAGAAGATTCCTGAATTGATGAAAGGTCTCGGGAAAGGTGTACGAAGCTTCAGAGAAGGTGTCAATGAGATTGAAAATGAGGTAAAGGACATCAAGTCCGATTCGGGAGAAAAAGATAAGAAAACGGATGAACGGTGATGTCAGAATGACATTCTGGGATCATCTTGAGGCATTGCGCGGCACGATTCTCAGATCCTTTGCTGCGGTGACGGTTTCCGCGATTATCGTATTCTGTTTTAAATCAATTGTATTCGACGGAATTCTGTTGTGGCCTACAAGAACGGATTTCCCGTTCTACAGGCTGACAGGTTCACGATTCAGCATGGAACTGGTCAATTATGAAATGTCGGCCCAGTTCTTTGTGCATCTGCGCGTGTCTTTCATTTCGGGACTGATTCTGGCCTGCCCCTACGTGCTGTTTGAGTTCTGGAAATTCATTGTTCCAGCTTTGTACGAGAAAGAGAGGAAAGCGGCAAAGGCATCATTTTTATCAGCCGCACTGCTTTTTTATGCCGGAATTGCGGTCGGATATTTTCTGATTCTTCCGCTGGTACTAGAGTTCTTCATGAACTATAAAGTTAGTGACCATATATTGAATACCATATCATTAAAATCTTATATTTCTACTTTTACATCACTTGTTTTCGTTTTCGGTCTCGTGTTCGAGTATCCTGCCGTCACGGCAATGCTTTCCAGGCTGGGCGTGATAAACCGCAGCGATATGGTGAAGGCACGTAAATACGCTGTTGTCGCTATTCTGATTGTTTCAGCGATAATAACACCTGCCGACCCTTTGTCCATGGTAATTGCCGCCATTCCGCTGTATCTTTTGTATGAAGGGGGGATACTGCTGTGCGGAAACAACAAGAAATGAATCTATGATATCGCTAAGCAATCTGACAGTCTCCTTCGGGACATTCAACCTTCTGGACGGGATAAGTTTCCACATAAGCGAAAAAGACAAGATCGGGCTTGTGGGAAAGAACGGTGCGGGAAAATCTACGGTGATGAAACTGATTTGCGGTATTCAGACTCCCACATCCGGCCAAATAGATATGCCTTCACATCTAAAAATAGGCTATCTTCCCCAGATAATGGAGCATCATAAAGGACGTGGCGTTCTTGATGAGGCCATGACGGCATTTGACGAAAGGAACGCTCTGGAAGCGGAACTTGAAGAGATCAACTCTGAACTGGCAGGGAGGACTGACTATGAATCCGAAGAGTATATGTCACTTATCAACCGTCTCGGTGAAGTAAATGACAGGATATCCATGGACCACTCCGATCCGCCTGAAGTCCGTGCTGAGAAAACTCTGTTGGGTCTGGGTTTCAAAGAGGATGATTTCCTGAGACATACGGAAACCTTCAGCCAAGGATGGAACATGAGGATTGAGCTTGCAAAGATCCTTCTTCAGTCTCCGGATGTCCTCTTGCTCGATGAACCTACCAACCATCTCGACATAGAATCAATCGAATGGCTGGAAGACTATCTGAAAGCTTATAAAGGTTCTCTTATGCTGGTCTCCCATGACAGGCGTTTTTTGGACAATGTGACCAACCGTACCGTGGAAATAGTCCTTGGAAAAATCCACGATTACAAAGTTCCTTATTCCAAGTATCTCGAACTGAGAGAGGAGCGGATGGCCCAGCAGATGGCGGCTTATGAGAATCAGAGGAAGATGATAGAGAAGACGGAGGATTTCATAGCCAGGTTTAAATACAAGCCCACAAAATCCAATCAGGTCCAGTCCAGAATCAAGGCACTGGAAAAAATCGACAGGATAGAAGTGGATGAGACGGACAATGCACAACTTACGGTGAAGTTCCCGCCGGCACCGCGTTCAGGCGACGTGGTTTTCAAGGCTGAGGATCTGTCGGCCGGTTACCCGCAGAAGGTCGTTTTTTCCCATGCCGACATAGAAATTAGACGTGGAGAAAAGGTCGCCCTCATAGGAAGGAACGGTGAGGGAAAGACTACCCTTATGCGCGTGGTCATGAACCAGCTTCAGCCGTTGGCCGGAAGCGCAAGACTCGGATATAATGTGAACGTAGGCTATTTTGCCCAGAATCAGGAAGATATTCTCGACAAGGAAAAAACCGTGTTCAGCACTTTGGACGATGTCGCCACAGGTGAGATCAGGACGAAAATACGGGATATATTGGCTCAATTCCTTTTCAGAGGCGAGGACATTGACAAGAAAGTTTCCGTTCTGAGCGGAGGAGAAAGGGCCAGGCTCGGGATGGCCAAGCTTATGCTTGAGCCATACAACCTGCTTGCTCTTGATGAACCTACAAACCACATGGACATAAAGTCCAAGGATATACTCAAGCAGGCTCTCAAAGCCTATGACGGCACGTTGATTGTCGTTTCCCACGACAGGGATTTTCTCGATGGTCTTGTAGACAAGATGTACGAGTTCAGAGATGGCCGGGTCAAGGAACATCTTGAAGGAATAGAAGAATTCCTTATGCGGCGCAAGATAGAGAATCTCCATGAACTCGAAAGGCGTTTTTCCGGATGCACACCTCAGCAGCAGATGCCGAAGGTCGAGCAGGTTTCAAGCGATGCCAAGCTTAGGTATGAAAGCGGAAAGGCGCTTTCAAAAGAAGAAAAAAGGATCAGGAACAGAATAAGTTTCCTGGAATCGGAAATCTCCAGAGGGGAGAAGAGGATGAAAGAAATAGAAGCTCTTATGGCCACTCCCGGAAAGGGGGATGACATTATGGAGTTGACCCGTGAGTATTTGGAGCTGAAAAGGGATGTGGATGCTAAGACGGAAGAGTGGGC
>CAYWPV010000096.1:0-6098 GCA_964460265.1 uncultured Muribaculaceae bacterium
ATACATTACCGTATCCGTAAACATGTCAACGGAACTGCCGAGAGACCTCGTCTTGTCGTTTTCAGAAGCAACAAGCAGATCTATGTTCAGGTGGTTGACGACCTTCAGGGCAGGACACTTGCAGCTGCCGCATCCAATGACAAGGCTCTCGCAGCCGAGTGCAAAGGCAAGAACGGTGTCGATGCCGCCGCTATCGTAGGAAAGGCCATCGCCGAGCGTGCGCTTGCGAAAGGCATCAGCGAAGTCGCTTTCGATCGTGGAGGCTATCTTTATCACGGAAGGGTCAAGAGTCTTGCAGAGGCGGCTCGTGAAGGCGGACTTAAATTCTAATAGGGAAGACTATGGCAAATACAAATGTTAAAAGAGTAAAGACCTCTGACCTTGAGCTCAAGGACAGACTGGTAGCCATCAACAGAGTAACCAAGGTTACAAAGGGTGGCCGTCATTTCCGCTTTGCGGCCATTGTTGTCGTCGGAGACGGAAACGGTGTTGTAGGCTATGGTCTTGGAAAGGCGAATGAAGTTACGGTCGCCATCCAGAAAGGAGTTGAAGACGCCAAAAAAAATCTCGTCAAGATTCCGGTCATCAACAAGACCATTCCTCACGAGATGCTGGCAAAGTATGACGGTGCCGAGGTGTTCATGAAACCTGCCGCTCCCGGAACAGGAGTCAAGGCCGGTGGTGCCATGCGTGCGGTCTTCGAGTCCGTAGGCGTTCAGAACGTCCTTGCCAAGTCCAAGGGATCGTCCAACCCGCACAACCTTGTCAAAGCCACCGTACGTGCGCTTTCAGAAATGCGTGACGCCTACACCGTCGCCGGTATGCGCGGAGTCCCGATGCAGAACGTGTTTAACGGTTAATTGAGGAGGGCAGAAATCATGTCAAAATATAAGATTACACAGGTTATCAGCAAGAACGGTGAAACCAGGAAACAGAAGGAAACCCTGCTGTCTCTCGGCATCCGCAGAATGCATCAGACCGTGGAGGTGGAGAAAAACCCTGTAACCACAGGCATGCTGAACAAGGTACGTCACCTCGTGACCGTTGAAGAAATTAACTAACAGGAGGAATTACAATGGAATTGCATAATCTCAAACCTGCTAACGGTTCAACAAAAGCTGCTAAGAAAAGACTCGGACGCGGTCAGGGTTCCGGCAAGGGCGGTACATCCACCCGCGGAACCAAAGGTGCGCAGGCACGTGCCGGATATGAGCACAAGATCGGCTTTGAAGGCGGTCAGATGCCTATCCAGAGAAGACTTCCGAAATATGGATTCAAGAATCCTACCCGTGTGGAATACAAGGCTGTGAACGTTTCTGATCTTCAGAAACTTTCCGAGACCAAGGGTATCGGAGTCATTGACCTTGACGTTCTCGTGGACGCGGGTCTTGTCTCTCCCAAGGATCTCGTGAAGATTCTCGGTAACGGAGAGCTCAAAGCCAAGCTGGAAGTATCCGCCGATGCTTTTTCCAAGTCGGCAGTAGAGAAGATTGAAGCCGCCGGAGGAAAAACGACAATCGTTGAAGATTAATTGAAGCGAGATGAAGAAGTTTATAGAGACAATAAAAAACATCTTCAGAATCGAAGAGTTGAAGAAGAGACTGATTTACACGTTTCTTCTGATACTCGTTTACCGTATAGGATGTTTCGTCGTGCTTCCCGGCATCGACGCGACATCCCTCGCCAAACTTCAGAGCACATCGCAGGAGGGTCTGGTAGGCCTTCTTAACATGTTCTCCGGCGGTGCTTTCGGTAATGCTTCGATTTTCGCTCTCGGTGTGATGCCGTACATCTCGGCGTCCATCGTGATCCAGCTTCTCGGCATGTTCGTCCCTTACTTCAGGAAACTCCAGATGGAAGGGGAGAGCGGCCGCAGAAAGATAAACCAGCTTACCAGGTATCTGACCATCGCCATCCTGGCGATACAGTGCCCCGCCTACATGGCTCAGGTGCACAACCAGATTCCCGGTCAGGCTTTCATCGCAGTAAATCAGCTCGGATGGAGCAACTTCGCATACAACCTCGTCGCCACGCTCATTCTTATGGCCGGCTCGATGTTCGTCATGTGGCTTGGTGAGCGCATTACCGACAGAGGCATCGGCAACGGCATATCTCTCATAATCATGATAGGTATCGTGGCCCGTCTTCCTTTCGCTTTTGCGGCGGAGGTCGGCGAGAAGCTTTCCACCACCAACGGAGGCCTTCTCCTTCTCATAGTTGAGTTCATAATACTGTTCTTCGTATTCGTAGCCGCCATCGCTCTTGTCCAGGGAGTCAGAAGAGTCCCTGTCCAGTATGCGAAGGTCATCAGGGGCAACCGTCAGTACGGCGGAGTGCGTCAGTACATCCCTCTGAAGATAAATGCGGCCGGTGTCATGCCCATCATTTTCGCGCAGGCTCTCATGCTGTTCCCTCTGCTTTTCTCGAAGTGGGACGCTACAAGGGGTCTCGCCGCTACTCTGGGCAACTATACGGGGTTCTGGTATAACTTCATTTTCGGAATGCTGGTCGTCATCTTCACGTATTTCTACACTGCCGTCACCGTCAACCCGACCATGATGGCCGAAGACATGAAGAAGAACGGCGGTTTCATCCCGGGCGTGAAACCCGGTAAGAAAACTGTCGAGTACCTTGATTCCATAATGTCGAAGGTAACCCTTCCCGGGTCTATCTTCCTCGCCATCATTGCAATCCTTCCGGCTATTGCGATGATCTTCGGTGTCAGCAACCAGTTCGCAAGCTTCTACGGAGGTACTTCTCTGCTCATTCTTGTGGGCGTTGTGCTTGACACTCTCCAGCAGATTGAGAGTTATCTGCTCATGCGCCATTACGATGGCCTCATGAAGACCGGACGTCTGACTGGCCGTTCGGGTATGTAGTTTTGATAATTTTAGGCAGATGGTTAAGCCAAAGACAGAAGAAGAGATCGAACTTTTGAGAATCAACGGCAGGATTACTTCCCAGGCGTTGGCGGAAGTCGGCAAGACTGTCGCCCCGGGTGTGACAACCAATGAGTTGAACAGGGTGGCAGAGACTTTTATCCGCGACAATGGTGCGATTCCCAACTTTCTGGACTACGATGGCTACCCGGCAGCGATCTGCGCTTCGGTCAACGATACGGTCGTCCACGGATTTCCGTCGGACTACGTACTCAAGGAAGGAGACATCGTCTCCATAGACTTGGGGACCATGTACAAAGGTTACAACGGAGATTCGGCTTTCACTTTCCCTGTCGGGGAAGTGTCTGCCGAGACTCTGAAGCTCCTTAAGGTTACAAAAGAGTCGTTGTACAAAGGCATTGAAAAAGCTGTCGCCGGCAACAGGACCGGAGATATAGGACACGCGGTACAATCGTACGCCGAGTCATTCGGTTTCGGTGTCGTCAGGGAACTTGAAGGACACGGAATCGGGCGCGACATGCATGAGAATCCCGGTGTTCCCAACTATGGGAAACAGGGGCACGGAGTGCATCTCACGGAGGGAATGACGATATGCATTGAACCTATGATCACGGCTGGAAGCCGCGGTGTGTATCTTGCTAGAAATGGTTGGGCGGTACGCACCTCGGATCACGGCAATGCAGCTCATTTCGAGCTTACGGTTGTTGTCCGTCACGGTAAAGCTGAGCAGCTGTCTACCTTTGATTATATCGAGAAGGAATGCGGAATTAAATTTTAAAGAGATATTTCAATGTCAAAACAGGAAGCAATAGAACAGGATGGAGTGATCGTAGAGACTCTTCCTAACGCTATGTTCAAGGTGGAGTTGGAAAACGGACACGTTATTCTTGCCCATATCTCCGGCAAGATGAGACAGAATTTCATCCATATTCTGCTTGGAGACAAGGTTAGAGTTGAGATGTCGCCTTATGATTTGACGAAAGGCAGGATTTCCTTCAGATACAAATAAAATTTTCAGCATTATGAAAGTAAAGACATCCATTAAGAAACGCAGCGAGGATTGCAAGATTGTCAGGCGCAAAGGTCATCTCTATGTGATCTGCAAGAAGAATCCGAAGTTCAAGATGCGTCAGGGATAATAGCTTTTTCCGGATTTTTCCGGGTGATAACTTGTAATAACAAATTAAGAAAACAGAATATGGCAAGAATCGCCGGTGTTGACTTACCGAACAACAAACACGGAGAAATAGGACTGACCTACATCTTCGGAATCGGCCGCTCCTCCGCAAGAAAAATTCTTGACGAGTGCGGAATCGACTATGACAAAAAGGTCAGCGATTGGAACGATGACGAAATCTCAAAGATCCGTTCCATAATCGCAAACGAATATAAGATCGAAGGAGAACTTCGTTCTACTGTCCAGATGAACATCAAGCGTCTCATGGACATTGGCTGCTACAGAGGAATCCGTCATCGTCTTGGCCTTCCTGTGCGCGGTCAGAGCACAAAGAACAATGCCCGTACGAGAAAAGGCAAGAAGAAGACCGTTGCCAACAAGAAGAAAGCAACCAAATAATTGATGAATTATGGCTAAGAAAACAACAACATCAAAAAAGAGAGTCGTTAAGGTTGAAGCGACAGGACAAGCCCATGTTTCATCAACCTTCAACAATGTCATCGTAGCTCTCACCAACAACGTAGGCCAGGTGATAAGCTGGTCTTCAGCTGGAAAGTGCGGATTCAGAGGTTCCAAGAAGAACACTCCGTATGCAGCTCAGATGGCGGCGGAAGACGCTTCCAAAACAGCCTATGACGCAGGCCTCCGCAAGGTCAAAGTATATGTAAAGGGACCTGGCGCCGGACGTGAGTCAGCTATCAGGACCATCAATAATTCCGGTATCGAAGTTACCGAAATCATTGATGTTACACCGATGCCTCACAATGGTTGCAGACCTAAAGGCCGTCGTAAAGTTTAATTTCAGGATTTTTAAAGCAGAATTACTATGGCAAGATATACTGGACCAAGTACAAAAATCGCCCGTAAATTCGGCGAGCCTATCTTCGGAGCGGACAAATACTTTGAGAAAAGGAATTATCCTCCGGGACAGCACGGTACGGCCCGCAAGAGAGGCAGAAAATCAACTGAGTACGGTACGCAGCTGAAAGAAAAACAGAAGGTCAAATACATGTACGGCGTACTGGAGCGCCAGTTCCGCAACACCTATGAGAAGGCTTCCAAGATGACCGGACAGAAAGGTGAGAACCTGCTCTTCCTTCTTGAATCAAGACTTGACAATGTCGTCTACCGTCTCGGCATAGCACCTACGAGGGCCGCTGCGCGTCAGCTTGTGCTTCACCGTCACATCACCCTCAATGGAACGGTGTGCAACATCCCTTCCACAACTGTCAAGGCCGGTGATGTAGTGGCCGTCAGAGAAAGATCCAAGAGCCTCGAGGTCATTACGAGCAGCGTCGCTGCGGCCAAGAAGTACTCATGGCTTGAATTCGACCCTAAGACACTCGTCGGTAAATTCCTCAATATCCCTGTAAGGGCTGAGATTCCCGAGAATATCAACGAACAGCTTATCGTCGATATCTATTCTAAGTAATAATTAACACCTAAAAAGATACGATATGGCAATCTTAGCATTTCAGAAACCGGATAAGGTAATAATGCTGCCTGAAAGCACCGATACTTTCGGCCGTTTCGAGGTAAAACCGCTTGAACCCGGATATGGTCAGACTATCGGCAACTCTCTCCGCCGCATTCTCTTGTCTTCTCTGGAAGGATTTGCTATCAGCTCGATAAAGATTTCCGGTGTGGATCAGGAATTCGCCACCATTCCGGGGGTCATCGAGGGTATGCAGGACATCATTCTCAATCTCAAACAGGTGAGGTTCAAGAGAATGGTTGATTCCGTGGATACCGAGACGGCAAACATTACGATAAGCGGTAAATCCGAATTTACCGCCGAGGATATTTCCAACGGATTGTCTTCTTTCAAGGTGCTGAATCCACAACTGCATATTTGTTCACTGGAACCTTCAGTCAAACTTGAAGTTTCCGTTACCATAACGAAAGGGAGAGGATTCGTTCCCGCCGATGAGGAAAGGGATGAAAACACTCCGATAGGGACCATTCCTGTCGATGCCATCTACACTCCCATTCGCAAGGTAAACTGGATAAAGGAGAACTTC
>CAYWPV010000097.1:0-6061 GCA_964460265.1 uncultured Muribaculaceae bacterium
ATCGCAGTCCTTATGGCTTCCTTCCTGTCTGCAATGAAAAGCGTCTTTACCAGGCCTTCACGGCTGAATCCTGTGCGGATGTCGTTCATGATGTCTTCGGTATTCTCGCTTCGGCTGTTGTCGGACGTTACGAAAATCCTTGTCGCGTATTTCTCCGCGACCCTGGCCATCTCCGGCCGCTTTGTCTTGTCCCTGTCGCCGCCGCAGCCGAAAAGGCATGTCAGCGGTTTGCCGGGAGCTATGTCGCTTAGAGTCTTAAGCACGTTTTCCAGGGCGTCTGGCGTGTGCGCATAGTCGATGATGACGGTCAGGTCCTTCGGACCGCGCATGGTTTCGAGTCTGCCTTTCACGGGGCCGAGCTTGCTGATGGCTATCAGTGCCTCTTCCGGTCCCGCTCCGAGAACGGTGGCGGCGGAATAGATGGCGAGTATGTTGTAGGCATTGTGCTGGCCTATGAGCTTGGTCCATGTTTCCCTGCCGTCTATCCGCAGCTGCATCCCGTCATAGCTTTCCTCCATTATCCTGCAGCTGTGGTCGGCGAGGGACCGGCACGAATAGGTCACAACCTTGGCTTTTGTGTTCTGGACCATCACCATGCCGTTCTTGTCGTCGATGTTGGTGATTGCGTAGGCATCGGAGGGGAGGTTGTCGAAGAACAGCTTCTTGCACCTGAGGTACTCCGCGAAGGTCTTGTGATAGTCAAGGTGGTCGTGGGTGAGGTTGGAGAAGATGCCGACCTTGAATTTGAGGCCGCTCACTCTTTCCTGTGCCATGCCTATGGAGCTGACTTCCATGAAGCAGTATTCGCATCCGGCGTCGGCCATTTCCGCCAGCAGCGAGTTGATGGTTATGGGGTCGGAGGTGGTGTTGGCCGTTTCGCTCCTTTTCTCTCCCACATAGTTGGCTATGGTTGAAAGCAGGCCGCAATTGTATCCCAGGCTCATGAAAAGTCTGTAGAGCAGGGTCACGGTCGTGGTTTTGCCGTTGGTGCCGGTTATGCCCACCAGTGTAAGCTTGCGGGAAGGATTTCCGTAGAAGTTGGCCGCCATTATCGCTTCGGCGTGTCTGGAGGACTGCACTTTCACAAAGGACATTCCGTTGCCGACGATGTCCTGTCCTCCGGCTTTCCGTATTTGTTCTTCCAAGGCGTTTTCGTCTTCATAGGCTATGGCAGCCGCTCCCTGTTCAATGGCAGAGGCGATGAAGCTGTGCCCGTCGCCTGAGAATCCTTTCACTGCGATGAACAGCGAACCTTTGCAGACCTTTCTGGAATCCCGGCATATTGACGTGATTTCGGTTTCTTCGCTTCCGCGGAGGTTTTCGCATCCGCAATCTTTTATTATCTCTTTGAGTTTCATAGTTCTTTGTCCTCGTCTTTCTTGTTCCAGTCCGGCATGGGCCCTTTTGTGGACAGGACTTCTCCGTTTCTGCGGTCAAGAGAATAGACATTGTCCACTATCTCCCTGAACGCCAGCGCGGGGAGGGTACCTCCGTAGAAGATTTCCCTGTCAAGGTTGGAATATATCACGACTATGGCCGTGTATTCCGGTTCGTCGGCGGGGAAAAACCCTACGAATGTCGCCTGATACTGTTTCCTTCCTTTCTCGTCTTCGTAAGGATTCCTGCTTATCCTGGTGTATTTCGGATCGAGCACTATCCTTGCAGTTCCCGTTTTCCCGGCTATCTTGCATTTGGCATTGGCCAGCCTTCTCTTGCCGGTTCCTTCCTCTACCACGTTCCTGAGAGCTTTCGCCAGCGTGTCGGCTGTGGCCTTGGAGCAGATGGAACCGTTGAGAATGGTCGGTCCGCGTTTTTCTTTCACCGCACCGTTCTCTTCAATGCTCTCCACAAGATAGGGGCGCATCATCTTTCCCCTGTTGGCTATGGCGTTGTAGAAGGTCACTATATGCAGAGGCGTCTCGGCCGCCGAATATCCTATCGCCACTGAACCGAGGTCGGTCGCGCTCCAGTACTTGCTCTGCGGATCGGGCAGGGTGGGCGCCTTGAATCCGGAGAGGTCGAAGTCGTAGGCTTCTCCGAGTTTGTAGGAATAAAGCCTGTCTATCATTTTCTTGGGTTTGTTCCCGTAGTTGTCTATCGCGAGTTTCCTGAAAACGTAGTTCGAGGATATCTCAAATCCGTGCAGCACGGAAATTTTGTCGGTTTTGTTCTCCCTTTCGTAATCGCTTATGTGGGTGTCGGGGGAGAAGCCCTTGACTATGCCGTGATTCGTGGGGATTTCATCGCTGAGCTTGACTTTGCCGTCGTCCAGCAGTGTCATGAGGGTGGTGGACTTGAACACCGATCCGGGCTCGCCGGTACGTCCTATCGCCATGTTGTAGCTTTCGGTCATTCTGCCGGAGGTGCTGTCCCTGAGCAGGTTGACCATGGCTCTGATGCCTCCTGTCTTCACGTCCATGATGATGGCGCAGCCTCCTTCGATTTTCGGGTTGTCCTCTATCTGTGCGCGGAGTGCATGATCGGCTATGTCCTGTATGTCAATGTCCAGGGTCGTCCTTATGTCCCTCCCGTCTTCCGGCTTGACGTATGCACTGTCGTAGTTGTGGATCATTTCCCTGTCGTCGGTGACCTTCATCCATTCATAGCCCTCTTTCCCGTGCAGTACGTAGTTGAATCTGCCTTCGAGGCCTATCATGTTGTTGCCGTTGCTGTTGCGGTTGTCCTTGACATATCCGATGGTTCTTCTGGCAAGAGTCCCGTAGGGATATTGGCGGCTGTCCCTCTTTTCGGTCATGAATCCGCCTTTGTATGCCCCTTCGTTGAACAGCGGAAGGGCCGACACTTTCTGGAGGGTCTCGTGGTCGATCTGGCCTCCTATCCTTACGTAGCGTTTGTTGGCCTCGCGGCTCCGGATGATGAGGTTGTAGTATTCGGATGCGCTTTTGTCGCCGTATATTTCCGCCAGCCCCTCGGAGAGCTTCCTTGCTTTGCCGCGCCATTCCTCTTCCTTGCCTTTCTTGCCGGCGAAATTGTCTTTCATCACCGCGCAGTCCATGTAGACCTGATACATGGGGGTGGACATCGCCAGCAGTCTTCCGTCATGAGAAATTATCGAACCCCGCATGGGCTCCAGCACCTGAAGCTTGCTCTTGGGCTTGAAGAGGTCGGCGATTCTTTCGTCGGGTTTGTACGAGACCTGTATGTGGATGATTCTGACGAATATGACTATGCTGAGCAGCAGGAACAGCAGGTAGAAGCAGTACAGGATGAATCCCGTACTGTCTTTCCTGATGTTTTTCTTGTCCGATGTCCCTGCCATTTCGTTCCGTCTATTTTTCTATCCTCGCAGCAGGCTTCTCGGGAAAAGTTACCTTCGAGCCGTCTTTTTCGAGCATATCCTTTATCGTGCTGATTCTCTTTATGCTTACCAGCTGGACCGTTTTCTGGGCATGGTATATTTTGAGATCAGTGAGCACGCTCTTGTTTTCTTCAACCTTCACCATGGTCTTTTCCACCCTCATGTCTATCAGTATGGTCAGCCACAGGAGCAGGAAGGTGTAGAGTATGTGGATGAAATATCTGTCCACATGGATTCTCAGGAGAAATTCCCCTTTCAGTATGGCTCCCGGTACATTGACCAGAGCCTGCCATGTCTTGCTGAAAAAGTTCATCTGTCCCTCCTTTCTTTCTCCCGTCCGCCATCTCCTGCCCGGCAGCTTTTCTTCTCCTCCGCCTGTCCTCCTGTCCGGCTGAATCCTTTTTCGGCATCGCCCATGCCGGGATTTTTTATCGCCGCACGCATTTTTGCGCTGCGGGCGCGTGTGTTCGAGGATATTTCTTCTTCGCACGGAAGTACCGGCTTTCTGTTCAGGGCGGTGAACGGAGATAATCTGCGGCCGTACATGTCGGTCTCTTCTCTGCCTTCCACGTTGCCGCATCTGATGAAATTCTTCACCATCCTGTCCTCCAGCGAGTGGTAGGTGATTACGACCAGACGTCCTCCGTCTTTCAGGGACTCCGAGCTTTCACTGAGGAATTTCTCGAGGGAGCGCATCTCGCCGTTGACCTCTATCCTGAGTGCCTGGTATATTTTTGCGAGGAGTTTGTGCGCAGCAAATTTTGGAAGCACAGGTTCCAGAACCTTGTCCAGTTCAGCTGTAGTGGATATTGCCTTCTCTCTGCGGGCGGCGGCGATGAGACCGGCAATCCTTCCCGAACCCTGGACTTCGCCGTAGATCCGTAAAATTCTTTCCAGTTCGTGTTCGTCATACCCGTTCACGATGTCGGCCGCCGTTTTGCCCGAGGATTTGTCCATCCTCATGTCCAGGGGCGCATCGTATCTGAAGGAAAATCCCCTTTCGGCGGTGTCGAACTGGTGTGAGGAGACTCCGAGGTCGGCGAGGATGCCGTCCACCTTAGCCTTTCCCGGATTATTCCCCCGGTTGAAAGCGTCCAGCATGATGAAATTGTGGACGAAGCGGAAGTTGTTGTGTATCAGTGTAAGACGCTCATCGTCCATGCGGTTTCCGATGGCGTCGCTGTCACGATCGAAGGCGATGACCCTGCCGCTTCCGTTTAAGCGTGAAAGAATCTCAGCGGTGTGCCCACCGCCTCCGAATGTGGCGTCTATGTATGTGCCGGAAGGATTGTCAACAAGTGCGGAGACACTCTCGCCGAGCAGAACTGCCGTATGATATTCAGACATCTGTGGCTCCTCCTATCTCGATTGAGACAGTTCCTCGGCCATAGCTTTATATTCTTCGTCCGATATGGTTTCGGCCTCGAATCTCTCTTTGGCCCAAACCTCTATCTTGTAATCGCCGCCCAAGAACACTACCTCTTTTGTCGCACCTATTTTTTCAAGAAGTTCGGAGGGGATGGTCATGCGCCCGAGCTTGGGGTCAGGACTGACCACTGCGCGTTCGAGCAGATAACGTCTCCAGAACTTGGCGTGACGCTCATTGAGCAGGTCCAGCTTCGATTTCACCGACTCGCTCTGCCTTCTCCACTCTTCCATGGTGAACATTTCGAGGCAGTCGGAGTAAATGTCTTTGTGTATTACCAGGGCCGGATTCTCTTCGGAAGACAATGCGTTCTTAAACAAAGAGGGGAAAACTATCCTCCCTTTGTCGTCGATTTTCGCATATGCTTTTCCGATGAATGTAACCATGGCTGTTCAATGTCCTTTCACGCTTGGGGCAAATTTAGGAAATAATTTCCATTCCATTCCAAATCTTTCCATTTTTTTCCACAGCACTCCCGTGTGCGCTGTTTCTGCATCGCCCGTGAGTGAGATGCAGATACAAAATGGAACTGCCCTCCGAAAATCGTATGCACAACTTTCGGAGGGTCAGCCCAATTGATTGCGGGACGGATTCCCGTGCCCGGACATGGCTGTTCAGATGCGGTCCAGTGCCTGGCGGATGTCGTCCAGGATGTCCTCCACGTCCTCTATGCCTACGGAGAGCCTGATGAGGTCCGGAGCGATGCCGGCTTCTTCAAGCTGTTTTTCCGACAGCTGCCTGTGGGTGTGGCTTGCAGGATGGAGCACGCAGCTGCGGGCATCCGCCACATGGGTCACGATGCTTATCATCTTGAGGGAGTCCATGAACTTTATGGCAGTGTCCCTGTCTCCCTTAAGTCCGAAAGCCATGACCCCGCAGCTTCCGTTCGGGAGGTATTTCTGAGCCCTTTCGTGGTATCTGTCCCCTTCGAGTCCGGCGTAGTGCACCCAGGCAACTTTCGGATTTGCGGCAAGAAATTCGGCCACGGTCTGTGCGTTGGAACAGTGGCGGGGCATCCTCAGATGCAAGGTCTGGAGTCCGAGGTTCAGAATGAAGGAGTTCATGGGGGCGGGAATGCTTCCGAGGTCGCGCATCAGCTGGGCGACAAGCTTGGTGGTGTAGGCTTTTTTCCCGAAAGCCTTGGCATAGGTGAGTCCGTGGTAACTGTCATCGGGAGTGCAGAGCCCCTGATATTTTCCGGCATGGGACATCCAGTCGAAATTTCCGCTGTCCACTACGGCGCCGCCGACCTGCGATGCCGTGCCGTCCATGTACTTTGTCGTGGACTGGGTTACGATGTCCGCTCCCCATTCGAA
>CAYWPV010000098.1:0-5923 GCA_964460265.1 uncultured Muribaculaceae bacterium
CGTATCTTCCTCCAGATCGAACACGCCGGGAATGTCCGTGCCGGTTTTTTCTTTGCTGAAACGGGTATAAACGGCGGAGTTGTCATAGATGACGGTATCGGGGGCGGCGGATACGGCTTTTTTCACGCCGAGAAGGTCAAGCCGTCCGCGCTCCGTGGCAAATGCGGAAAAGGCCGCCGCGAAGATGACGGCTGCGGGAAAAATGAATCTCTTTAGCTTTTTGACCACAAACCGCGAATTTAAAGACTTTTTCCTTTCTTCGCAAAACTTCCTTTACCGGTCAGTTCGCCACTTCGCTCAGGAACTTGATTCTTACCAGCCTTATCTCTTCTTCTTCGCAGTCATCGAGCGCTTTGGCAGCTTCTTCCACGGAGTCGGATTCCGATTCGTACCTGAAGTAGTTGAAGATCTCATCCACGACCTCGTCATCGACGTTCTGCCTGATGTAGTAATCTATGTCCAGCTTGGTCCCGGACTCCACAATGCTTTCAACGGCGGAAAGCAGTTCTTCCATGTCCATGCCTTTGGCGTCGGCTATGTCCGCGAAATCCATTTTCTTGTCTATGCACTGGATGATGAACACTTTGTATTCGGACTTCGCCGGGGTCGTCTTGAGGACGAAATCATCGGGGCGGACAATTTCATTCTCTTCCACGTATTTGTTTATGAGTTTCAGGAACTCTTCCCCGAATTTTTTGGCTTTGCCTTCTCCCACGCCCTGACATTTCTTGAGGTCCTCCACCGTGAGCGGATACATTATGGACATGTCGTTCAACGTAGGGTCGCCGAAAATGATCCAAGGCTGTATCTTCTGCCTTTTCGCCATGTCTTTCCTGAGGTCTTTCAGCATGGCCAGAAGCTGCCCGTCGCCTTCTCCGCCGCCTTTGACCGCAAGATTGGCTTCCTTGGCGCCTTCATCCTCGTCTTCGTCAGCATCCGAGAAATCTTTGTCCTCCACGAGCATCACAGGGTAGGGATGCTTCAGGAAGGACTTGCCGTCGGGGGTAACGGAAATCTGCCCGTACGATTCTATGTCCTTTTTAAGCAGTCCGAGCAGAATGCCCTGATGGATGAGCGAGCTCCAGAATCTGCTGTCATGTCCGGAGCCTGCCCCGAACTGTTCGAGCCTGTCATGCCTGTACGATACGATCAAGGCGGTTTTAGTGCCGGAAAGGATGTTGGCCAGATGTTCAAGGTCGAAATGTTCCGGAAGAGAGAGAACAAGGGATATGATCAGGCACATCTCCTTCTGTCCGTTGAACCGGGGTCTGGGGTGCAGGCAGTTGTCACAGTTCCCGCAGTTGTCCTTCGGGTAGTCCTCGCCGAAGTATTTCAGCAGAAGCCTGCGTCTGCATTCTCCCGATTCGGCGAAATCCACCGTTTCCTTGAGAAGCTGGCGTCCTATTTCCTGCTCGTTTCCTTTTTTGCTTTGAATGAATTTGGCGAGCTTGTTCGCGTCTTTGCGGCTGTAGTAGGTTATGCACGTTCCTTCCAGTCCGTCCCTTCCGGCTCTTCCTGTCTCCTGATAGTACCCGTCAAGGCTCTTGGGAATGTCGTAGTGGATGACGAAACGCACGTCCGGCTTGTCTATGCCCATGCCGAAAGCTATGGTGGCCACGATTACGTCCACCTCTTCCCCCAGGAACCTGTCTTGGTTCCGGCTCCTTTCTTCAGAGGGCATTCCGGCGTGGTAGGGAACAGCCTTTATTCCGTTGAGCGTCAGCAGTTCGGCGATTTCCTCCACTTTCTTGCGGCTGAGGCAATAGACTATTCCCGATTTCCCTTTGCGGGCCGAGATGAATTTCACCATGTCCGCGTTGACATTGTGCTTGTCGCGCACCTCGTAGTAGAGGTTGGGCCTGTTGAAGGATGCCTTGAAGATTTTCGCATCCCTTATTCCGAGGTTCTTGATTATGTCGCTCTGCACTTTGGGGGTGGCCGTGGCGGTAAGCGCGATTATCGGATGCCGTCCTATCTCGTTTACGAGGGGTCTGATTCTGTCATATTCCGGACGGAAATCATGTCCCCATTCCGAGATGCAGTGAGCTTCATCCACGGCATAAAAGGAAATCTTGATCTGCCTGAACAGATCTATGTTCTCCTGCTTGGTCAGGGATTCGGGCGCGACATAGAGTATTTTGGTCTCTCCGTTCAGCAGGTCGTCCTTCACGGCGTCCAGCTGTGCTTTTGAAAGCGAGGAGTTCAGGAAGTGCGCGATGCTTTCATTGCCTGAAACGAACCCTCTTATCGCGTCCACCTGGTTTTTCATAAGGGCGATGAGGGGAGAGATGACGATGGCGGTGCCTTCCATCACCAGTGCGGGCAATTGGTAGCACAGGGATTTGCCTCCTCCGGTGGGCATGACGACAAATGAGTCGTTGCCCTCTATCAGATTCTTGATAATGGCTTCCTGATCCCCTTTGAAAGAATCGAAGCCGAAGAATTCCTTGAGTTTGGAGTGAATGTCGGTAGAGCCGTTAGTCATTCTGTTTAGCATTAGTTTCTAAATTTAGAACAAAATTTCATGACCGCAATAGAAGTTAGAGTAATTTTTACGATATTTGTGGTCTGGAATAAAAGAAAAAGAACAAAAACAAATAAAAATGATGAAAATTTCCAAGTTATTCGCGGTTTCGGCGGCCGTCCTTTCGGTGGCGGCCTGCTCGTCTAATGGAAAAGACACCGCTCAGGCTGATTCTGTGCAGACAACTGTAGCACAGCCTTCAAAAGCACTGCTTGATTCAGTGAGCTACTATATGGGAGTGAACTTCGGAGCATCGCTCAAGAGCTATGATTTCGGAGACCTGAACTATAACCTCATGCTGAAAGGCATGAAGGATTTCGTCGGTTCCAAAGGCCAGGAGACGGATTCCACCTTCTTTGATCAGTTCAAGTACGATCCGAGAATCATGGGCGACGTCATCAACAAATATCTGAGGGAGCGCAGCGAATACAACTCCGCAGTAGCTTCTGCCAAAGAAAAGAAGTTCCTCGAGCAGAACAAGACCAAGGAAGGTGTCGTAGAGTCCGAAAGCGGTCTTCAATATACCATCTTGGAAGCCGGAAATGAAAACAAACCCGGTCCTCAGGACACCGTGTATGTACATTACAAGGGCACCCTTCTGGACGGCACCGTCTTTGACGAGGTTGAAGAGAAGGCCGCTTCCACCGCTCTTACTCTCAACAGGGTCATCCCCGCATGGACAGAGGGCATACAGCTCATCGGCGAGGGCGGAAAGATCAAGCTCTATGTACCTTCTTCACTCGGCTACGGCAGCCGTGGAGCAGGCGTCATTCCTGCCAATTCCACACTTATCTTCGATGTGCAGCTTGATTCTGTAAAGAGATATGTGGATCCTGCCGCGGCAGCTTCAGTCAAGTAATCGTATTTTTTACAAGAACCTGACCTGCCTGGCTGTCAAAAGGCCGGGCAGGTTTTTTAAACGGAAAAGACAATGGCAAATCTGGAAATAGAAGGAAAACTTTCGGGAAAAAGTCCTGCGGTCGGCGGCAAATCCGCCAGAGGCGAGTGGAAGAAACAGGAGTTTCAGGTGGAGTTCACCGAAGGGAAATTCCCTTCGACCGCCAACTTCTCCGTATGGGGAGAAGACAAGATAGCGGAACTTGACAAATTCTCCGTAGGGGATGAAGTCAAGGTTTCCTTCAACATCAGCAGCCGCGACTACAACGGCCGTTGGTACACCGATTTGAGGGCATGGAGAATAGAAGCCGTAGAGAAAGCCGCGTCGGGACCGGATTCCGATTATGGCGGAATGCCCGTACCTCCTTCCGAAGAACCCGCATCGGGATTTCCTTCATCGGCGTCGGATGATGACCTTCCATTCTGAAGAGGTAGCTGATGATTCCCCGGGAAACTGTAGCCAGGATACTTGATGCCGCACAGATAGCGGATGTTGTCGGAGACTTTGTGACTTTGAAAAGACAAGGCTCCGATTTTGTCGCTTGCTGCCCTTTCCACAATGAAAAAACACCTTCTTTCCATGTGTCCCCTGCCAAGGGAATATACAAATGCTTCGGCTGCGGCAAATCGGGGACGGCTGTCGGTTTCGTGATGGAGCATGAGGGGATGAGCTATCCGGAGGCTCTCCGTTACCTGGCGAAAAAGTATGGAATAGAGGTAAAGGAAAGGGAGGAAACGCCCGAGGACATAGCTGCAAGAAACAAGAAAGAGGGGCTGATGCTCATTCTTGACTTTGCCCGAAAATACTTTTCCGACAGTTTGAAAACTGAAGAAGGAAAAGCTGTGGGCATGGCCTATTTCCACAGCAGGGGACTTCTGGATCAGACTATAGAGAAATATGGACTCGGCTGGGCGATGAAGGACCGCCGTTCTCTGCATGACGCCGCAATTAAGAAGGGATTCAAGGAGGAATACCTTCTGGAGCTTGGACTGTGTGTCAGGTATGATGACGGTCGTGTGGTGGACAAGTTCTACGACAGGGTCATGTTCCCGGTCCAGACCAACAGCGGGGCGGTCATCGGTTTCGGCGGTAGGACTCTGTTGAGTGACAAGACGGTGGCGAAATATGTCAATTCACCCCAGTCTGAAATCTATGACAAAAGCCGGACCTTGTACGGCATCAGCTTCGCCAAGAGTTCAATCCACCTGAAGGACAAATGCTACCTTGTGGAAGGCTATCTGGATGTACTTTCCATGCATCAGCTGGGAATCACCAATGTGGTGGCATCGAGCGGCACTTCGCTCACCGTTCCTCAAATACGTCTTATAAAGAAATATACTGACAATGTCACCATCATGTATGACGGTGACGGGGCCGGAATCAAGGCTGCGCTCAGAGGCATCGGGCTTGTCCTTAAGGAAGGCATGAAAGTCAAGGTTGTCCTTTTGCCTGACGGGGATGATCCTGATTCCTTCTCCAGGAAGCACACTCTGGCCGAGGTGGAAAGCTTCCTTTCCGGTCATGAACAGGATTTCATAGAGTTCAAGACGGAGCTTCTTCTTGGAGAAGCCGGAGACGACCCGCTTAAAAGAGCCGGCCTGATAAATGACATGGCGGACACGATTGCCCTCATACCCGATCCTGTCACACGGTCGGTATATGCCCAGACCATCGCTTCCCGTTTCGGGATAGACTCAAGGCTCATTTTCTCCAGAGTGAAAAGCGGCAGGGAAAAAATGCTCGCCGAAGAAAAGAGAGAATCGCTGCGGCGTTCGGGGAATGAAGACAACGGAGCGGAACGGTATGCCGTGCCTGCCGGAAATGAGAACCGGGATGAAGAGAAAACGGATGCTTTGGCGACGGAGAGAAAGGGATATGAATACCTCCTGCTCGTACCGGAAGAAAAAGAACTTTTGTCGTTCATATTGAGGTACGGGCTCTCATACATGGAATTCGAGACGGATTCTATATATTACCGGGAAGGGGAAAAAACCACTGTGGCCGCCTTTATCAGCTACAATCTGGAATCGGATGGGATAAGTTTCAGAAACACGGCGCTGAAGAAGGCTTACGATCTCTACTTCGAATACTATGACAACCATCCCGAGATGGATCAGGACGCTATAGTCAAGGCCATGATGGACGGACCTGACAGAGACACGGCAGCGGTCACGGCTGAACTGACAGGAGAGAAATATCAGCTGACCGTCAGAAAATTTGCCGACTCCATGACTGCTATATCAACTCAACTGGTTAAATTTGTACCGCGTTCCATTCTTGCCTACCGGCTTGCGCTGATAAAGGTGGAAAGGAACGGCCTTTTGGCGAAGCTCAAATCCGGAAAAGAAGATGAGAACAGGATTTTGGGCGACATGCAGGATTTGGATGAGCGGAGGAAAGCCTTGGATGAGGCCCTCGGAAGGATGCGGTAAATCAGAAAACAATTTCGCTATGGAAAAGAAGTACAACAGAACACTTGTGACTTGTGCGCTGCCGTATGC
>CAYWPV010000099.1:0-5636 GCA_964460265.1 uncultured Muribaculaceae bacterium
GTTGAAGGCTGGGAAAGAGACAGGAAACTCGTGCTCGATTTCTACAACACGCTCCGTGCACAGCTGAAAGATGCAAAACCCAACAAAGCGCATCTTATGATTGCCGACATGGAAAAAGACTATGACGTAAGCGTAATTACACAGAACGTGGACAATCTCCACGAAAGAGCCGGGAGCACAAAAGTCCTGCACCTGCACGGAGAACTCACAAAAGTCCGCCCCGAACATGGGGCATATGACAGGGATTATTCCGAAAGCGAAGTTTTCGACATCGGATACGATGCCGTTCACATCGGTGACAAAGCCCCGAATGGAGAACAGCTGCGTCCGCACATCGTATGGTTCGGAGAGGCGGTACCGAAAATCGAGAAAGCCATGGACATCGTTTCGGAATCGGACATCATGCTGATAATAGGCACTTCCCTGTCCGTATATCCGGCGGCAGGGCTGTACCGCTATGCCAAAGTGGGGATTCCCATCTACATAATCGACCCGAAAGACGTGCCCGTCCACGACCCGAGAATAGTACATATACGCGACATCGCTTCGGACGGAATGGAGAAATTCAGAAAAATTTTGGAAAACGGATGATTTGGCTTATCTTTGCCACGCAAATAAAAAGGGGGTGATACAGAAATGATTATTGTACCTATCAAAGAAGGCGAAAACATAGAAAGAGCACTCAAGAGATTCAAGAGGAAGTTCGAAAAGACCGGAACGATCCGTGAGCTTCGTGCCAGAAAGAATTTCGAGAAGCCTTCCGAGAGAAAAAGGATAAAGATGCAGAAAGCAATCTATGTCCAGCATCTCCAGCTTCAGGACGAGCAGTAATTCCAGCCTGTGCGGACCTCTTCCGCGGGCTTTGAGAACCTATAACAGGCTGTGTCAAACGGGCACGGCCTATTTTTGTCTTACATGACAACAG
Source organism: uncultured Muribaculaceae bacterium (assembly GCA_964460265.1). Classification (GTDB taxonomy): domain Bacteria; phylum Bacteroidota; class Bacteroidia; order Bacteroidales; family UBA932; genus Cryptobacteroides. The sequence continues at coordinate 926 of CAYWPV010000099.1, forward strand.
AGCATTGCCGCCATGAAAATGTTCAGACAGGACGGGACAAGCAAAAAGAACGTCACCGGCAAAGATGCCGCTGAAGAAGGTAAAGTCAGCAAAAGGAGACGGGGTGCCAGAATCGTCATCCTGTCGCTTCTGGGTCTGACGCTTGTATTCACGGCCGCAGCCCAGATTGTCCTGAATTCTTCATTCCTTACAAAAACCGTCAACAGCATGGCAGCCCGGTATGTGGACGGAGAAATCCATTTCGGCAGAATCCATGCATCGGCGTTCATGAGTTTCCCGAACCTCAAGCTCGACATAAGCGATTTCTCCATCACCTACCCCCATGAAAGGTTCGCGGCCTATGATTCTCTCTGGATAGCGAACAGGCTAAGGGAAGCCGGGCGTCAGGAGAATGCGGACACGTTGGCATACTTCCGGAAACTCAGCCTGTCCCTGAACTATCTGGAACTGCTGAGAGGCCGCTACAAATTCCGCGACATAAGCCTGGACAAAGCCAGGATATTCGCCCACAGGATGGACAGCAGCGCAAACTGGCAGCTGTTCAAAACCGGGGAGGGCAGCGACGGCGGCGCCACGGAAGTCCCTCATCTGATCCTCAAAAAACTCAGCCTGACAGGAAATCCGCAGATTGTCTATTCCTCAGCTTCCGATTCTCTTTTCGCATCCATAAAGCTGTGCGACGCGGAGATGAACGGACGGCTGGACATAAGAAAAATGAAGAATGCGAGAATTCATCTCCGGATGGACAGCTTATCGTTGGAAGGACGCACGGCAAAAGACACGCTTTCATTCAGCCTAAACAAGTTCAACATAAAGGACAGAAAGGAGGTTTTTGACGTCCACGCCGACGCAGACTTCATGTTTTACTCCAATGCAGTCGGGAAGATCGACATTCCGCTGGACATCAGGACAGAGATCGCATTTCCCGAAAACGGATACAGAAGCATAGATATTAAAAAAGTCCGGGCAAAAGCCGGCACAATCGACCTTAACGGAAACGCCGGACTTGAAATGGGAGAGGACAGCAGCTATGTGAAGGCAGAACTTCTGATCGACTCTTGCCCGCTTCAGGAAACCCTGCGAAACTTCCTTGCCACCGCATTTCCCGAAGTGCCGAAGCTTGAAACAGATGCCTCTCTCGACCTGACACTTCTTTGCGACGGCTGGTTCATACCTTCTAAAGCAGCCTTGCCCGAGCTTGTAGCCCAGATTTCAATACCGGAGTCCTCCGTGAGTTTCACGGATTTTCCTGAAAAAGGAAGTCTGGCCGCCGACATAAACGCTTCAACCGACAGCTACGGAAAGCTCAACGTCAGCATAGACAAACTTAAAGCCGATATGCCCGGTCTCTCTCTGGACATGACCGGAACGGCGGACGACATCATGAGCGACGACCCTCTCATATCTCTTGACGTGCGGTCACATGCCAGGCTGGACACCCTGGGCTATCTTATTCCGGAAAACATAAAGATCAGCGGTGACCTCGACGCAGCCGTGAACGGCATGATACTGCTCTCGGACATGAGTCCGTACAACTTTTCGAAAGCCGACCTTGAAGGGTATCTGCGCAGCAACTGGATTTCTTTTTCGGACGAAAGCGACAGCATCTCGGCATTTATCGGAAAAACCGACATCCGTCTGCTGAAAGACGGAAGCGAATCATCGCTCGGAGCGGAGCTGTTGAGCTTCAAGGGGACTGCCGACAGCCTGTATGCGGCCATAGGAAAAACCATGTCCGTCCGCGGAAAAGGCTTGAAACTTTTCATGCAGAATGCCGAAAGCACAGTGAGCAACGAGTTCGGTACTGAGAGACATCCCATCATCGGTTCCATAGGGGCGAACTCTCTCGCCATGGTTACAGACGATTCTCTGTTCGTAGGTGTAAAAGGAATGTCCAACCGTTTCCGGCTGTCCGGAACGGAGGAAGCCGGAAAACACATCCCGATTCTCGCGTTGAACAGCGGAGCTGAAAGCATTGCCGTAAGAAAGGACGTGAACAGAGCTGCCGTCAGAAATGTAGCGATGAATGTTTCCGCCATAATGCGCGGCACGAGGCAAAGCCAGGAACGCAAGAACTTCCTGGATTCCCTCCAAAGGGTATATCCCGGAATCCGGAGAGACTCGCTGCTCCGTCATGTCCTGAGCACGAGGGAACTGCCCGACTACCTGAAGGAAAAGGATTTCCGTGCACATGACATAGACATCCATGTCGGGGAATCCCTTGCAAAATACGTCAGGGACTGGACAATCAGCGGCAGCGCGTCCGTTTCCGAAGGCAACGTGATAAGTCCGTATTTCCCGCTGAAAAACACAATCGGAAATCTGTCCGGCAGGTTCGACAACGACAAAGTGGTGCTGGACAGCCTGACGCTACGCTCGGGAAGCTCGGACATAAGCGCTGCCGGACATATTTCAGGACTGCAGAGAGCCTTGATATCCAGAGGCATCCTGGATTTGAAGCTTAAAATATCATCGGAAAGAATCGATACGGACGAACTAATTGCCGCATACAAAAGCGGCATGTCCTTCAGCATGCCGGCGGAAGGAAAAGCGTTGGATGAACATCTCTCCGATGAACAATATATGGATGAAGTGCTTGGATCCCGCAAGGAGGCGGCCGACACCTCCCTGTCACTGGTAGTAATCCCGGCAAACATCCATGCCGACATAAGCCTTGAAGGACATGGAATCAAGTATTCGGCGCTGCTCGTAGACTGGTTCGCTTCCGACATAACGATGCGCCAGAGAACCTTGCAGCTGACCAACACGGTGGCTTCATCAAACATGGGAGACATCTATCTTGAAGGCTTCTATTCCACAAGGACCAAAGAGGACATCAGCGCCGGTTTTGACCTGAACCTTGTCGACATCACGGCAGACAAAGTCATAACCCTTTTTCCGGCGGTAGACTCCATCATTCCTATGCTAAAATCATTCAAAGGGATGCTTGACTGCGAAATGGCCGCCACCTCCAAACTTGACGGGAGGATGAATCTCATGACTCCTACGATAAAGGGCGTCCTTTCAATCAACGGAAGCGACTTGTCCATAGTGGAAGACGGCGGTCTGAAGAAGCTGGCAAAAATCCTGATGTTCAAGGACCGTAAAGTAGGAGGGATCAAAGACATGTCTGTCCACGGCCTGATTTCGGACAACAAGCTTGAGATTTTCCCCTTCGTCATGGAGGTGGACAGGTATTTGCTGGCTCTCGACGGGACACAGCACTTTGACCAGAATTTCAAATACCATTTCTCGGTGCTAAAGTCCCCCCTTCCCTTCCGTTTCGGCATTAATCTCTACGGCAATTTCGACAAGTGGAGGTACAAAGTAGGCAAGGCCAAGTACAAGAACGCCAATGTCCCGGTATTCACGGCCGAACTTGACGAAATGCAGGTCAATCTCGTCAAATCCATCCATGACATATTCTCGAAAGGAGCCGAAATCGCCCTGCAGGAAAACGCCGGAAGCATAAGCACCGTGGACAAGGCAAAAGATGCCGTCGGCTACAGTACCGATTTCGAAACGGGCGAGCTGGACAGAGAAGAAATGGAAGAATATGAGAAGACGCTTGAGGAAGAAGAACAGGAAAACTATTAAAACGGCGAAGTATGAGGAACTCTTTTGAATATATAGAAGTGACGTTTCTCCTGAATCCCTTTTCGGAAGAGAACGGTGAGATTCTGGAAGCAGCTCTGAGCGACCTTCCCTATGAGTCGTTCATGGTCGGAGCGGACACCGACGGGAACGGAACTCTCAAGGCCTACATCCCCAAGGCAGACTACGATCCGCACAGTCTGAGGACAGCCGTATCGGGGCTGGACTTTGTCGCGTCATATTCCGCCTGCTTGATACAGGGCAAGGACTGGAATCAATCATGGGAGGACAGCCTGAAGCCATTTGAAGTCGGAAACAAAGTCCGGATCGTGACCGTGAACGGCAATTCCGGCAGCGAACACGGCAAAGACGGCATCCGAGGCAAGTTGTTCCGTCATGAGATAAGAATCAGGCCCAACATGGCTTTCGGCACGGGACAGCATGAGACTACAAGAATGATGATAGAGAGCATGCTGGCCTATGAGGACGAAATAAAGGACGGCATAGTTATGGATATAGGCTGCGGCACCGGAATACTCGCCATTCTGGCGGCAGAAATGGGAGCTGTGCACAGCTACGGCATAGATATAGATGCTGTGGCGGCTCAATCCGCATCTGACAATGTCAGACTCAACGGTGAAGAAGACCGTGTCCGGGTCATGTACGGCGACGCTTCCCTGCTGCAGAGGGAAAGCTATGACTTTCTGCTGGCAAACATTCACAGGAACACTCTGCTGCAGGACATGAAGACCTACTCGCAATCCCTCAGACGTCCGGGAAAGAGGTACAACACGGGGGTCTCGGACGGCGGAGTCCTGATATGCAGCGGTTTCTACGGCTCAGACATTGCGGACATAGTGTCCTCAGCGGAAGCTTCCGGCCTGAATAAAGAGGGTGTACGTAAAGACGGGGAATGGGCGTGCCTAAGTTTCAGGCATGGCGATTTTTAATTTTTTATAGCTATCTTTGCATTCCCTATCCGGACTCAGAATACGGCAGCTTCCCAAGGCCGTTTTCGGTGACGGGCCTCTGTTACGGCCTTCCGGTAGGTTTTGCGGGTGTGTTGAAATTGGTAGACAAGCCAGACTTAGGATCTGGTGCCTTTGCTGCGTATGGG
>CAYWPV010000100.1:0-5595 GCA_964460265.1 uncultured Muribaculaceae bacterium
CTATAAATACTATGGAAATCAAGAATGCTGTTGCCGGTACGCTTGAATCAGGAGACATCATGGTTCAGATCTCACCGGCTGAGACAAAAGGTCTCCACATCGACCTTGACAGCTCTGTCGCCGCACAGTTCGGCAAACAGATCCGCGCCGTCATCGAAGAGACTCTGACAGGTCTTGGCGTTGACAACGCCGACGTCAAGGCTGTGGACAAAGGCGCACGCGACTGCACCATACGCGCGAGAGTGACCGCAGCCGCAGTCCGCGCCACAGGCAAAGACGTTTGGGCTTAAATCAGGTATCATTATGGAAAGACTGAGAAGAACTATGATGTTCGTTCCGGGCAACAACCCCGGAATGATGCAGGACGCCTTCATCTACGGGCCTGATTCAATCATGCTCGACCTTGAAGACTCCGTAAAAATGTCGGAGAAGGACGCAGCCCGTCTGCTTGTCCACAACGCTCTCAAATCCATCGATTTCGGCAACACCGAGATGGTGGTCCGCATCAACCCGCTGAGCAGCGCCTACGGTAAAAAGGATGTCGAGGCCGTGGTAAAGGCCGGAGTACAGGTAATCCGTATGCCGAAGACCGAAACCGCCGACGAAGTCCGCGAACTTGAGGCCGAAATAGAGAAAGTCGAGAAAGAAATCGGCTGCCTGGGCAGGACACGCATAATGGCCGCCATAGAAAGCGCCGAAGGCATCTGCAACGCAGTGCAGATCGCGAAGGCATCTAAGAGGATGATGGGCATCGCCCTCGGAGCGGAAGACTACACCGCAAACCTCAAGACCCAGCGCACCCCCGGTGGAGCGGAGCTTCTTTACGCCCGCGAGACGATAGTGGTCGCTGCAAGGGCTGCGGGAATCGACTGCTTCGACACAGTGTATTCAAATCTTGACGACATGGACACTTTCCGCAAGGAAGTCGAGCTCATCAAAACTCTCGGATTCGACGGAAAATCCATCATCAATCCCCGTCAGATCGAGATCGTGAACGAAGTTTTCACTCCGAGTGAAAAAGCTATCGAAAAAGCCAAGAAGATAATCGCAGGCATCAAAGAGGCCGAAAAACGCGGCAGCGGTGTTCTCGCCGTAAACGGCAAGATGGTCGACCGTCCGGTCGTCATGAGAGCCGAACGCACCCTCGAACTTGCAATAGCGTCAGGCGTACTGACAAAGGAGGAAGCATATGAGTAGCATAAAGGAAAGAGCAGCCCTCGTGCAGGCAGAGGCCTCAAAAATGGGCAAAGGCGTATACAAAGACGATTTCAGGAAGAACACTGAGTTCCGCATGGATCTTCAGAAGGAGAGTTCAAAGGTGGTCACTCTTGAAGAGGCCATCCGCAAATCCGGGCTCAAGGACGGAATGACCGTCTCCTTCCACCACCATTTCCGCGGCGGCGACAAGGTGCTAAACCTTGTGGTCGCGAAACTTGCGGAGATGGGATTCAAGAACCTCACGATCGCGGCCTCCAGCCTTTCGGATGTCCACGCCCCGCTTATAGAGCACATCAAGAACGGAGTGGTGACCAAGCTCATAACCTCCGGTCTCCGCGGTGAACTCGCGAACGAGATTTCACATGGCCTCATGAAGGAGCCTGTCGTGTTCCGCAGCCACGGCGGACGTGGAAGCGCCATCGCCAACGGTGATCTCCACATCGACGTCGCATTCCTCGGAGCGTCTTCCTGCGACCCTGCCGGCAACGCCTGCGGATATTCCCGTTCAGAGAATGCGAAATCCATCTGCGGTTCTCTCGGATACGCCCTTCCGGACGCCCGCTACGCAGACAAAGTAGTGATTGTCACCGATGACCTCGTAGATTATCCCAACACGCCCAATTCAATTTCGGAGCATGACGTTGACTATGTGGTCGTGGTCGATTCAGTAGGCGACTCTTCCAAGATTTCCGCGGGAGCTATCCGCGATTCCAAGAATCCGCGTGACATACTGCTCGCCCAGAGCGCTGCCAAGGTCATCATAAACAGCGGCTATTTCAAGGAAGGATTCTCAATCCAGACCGGTACCGGCGGAGCTTCTCTCGCGGCCGTAAAATATATCCGCGAAAGCATGATCAACCAGGGCATTCACGCCAGCTTCGCACTCGGCGGCATCACCGCCCACATGGTAAAGATGCATGAGGAAGGTCTGATCAAACGCCTGATTGACGTCCAGTCATTCGACAAGGTCGCTGCGGAATCCATAATGAAGGATCAGTTCCACAAGGAAGTTTCAGCCAACGAATACGCAAGCGCCGACGAAGCCGGTTCAGCCGTGCATTTCCTTGACATAGTAATTCTCTCGGCTCTTGAGGTCGACGTCAATTTCAACGTCAACGTGCTCGTGGGCAGCGACGGCATCATCCGCGGCGCCATAGGAGGACATCCCGACACAGCCGCCGATTCAGCGCTTTCAATCATCGTATGCCCTCTGCTCCGCGGAAGAATCCCCTGCGTGGTGAACGAAGTCACGACCCTGATCACTCCCGGCTCGACCGTGGACGTAGTCGTGACCGAATACGGCATCGCCGTCAACCCGCGCCGTCCTGAAATTGCCGAAAGAATCAAGAAGGCAGGCCTTAAGGTCGTGGACATCCATGCGCTCAGGGATCTCGCCCTCAAAGCTGTCGGCACTCCCGAACCTCTGCCTTTCGGTGACAAGGTCGTCGGAGTTGTCATGAACCGCGAAGGTTCTGTCCAGGATGTCATAATGAACATTGTCGACAATAAATAATTTTTATGGAGATTACGCTTGACCGGCTGCTGGCAAGTCGTGAGGTCCGGGCTTCATTTCAGAGGGAACTGTTGGACAGATTCCCCGGGAAGACCTTAATATGCCTCACCGTTATCATGCCGGGGAAGGTCAAGCGCAATACTCAATCTCTGATAGTGTCCCAGGCCGCCCTCACAGCTCTTATCGCCCGCTTCGGGAGCGATATCTTATACTTCTGTGCCAGAGATCTGGAGACAGGCTTTGAAGCGTACCTGCTCACTTCCCTTCCGAATGATGAGGCGAAGCGGGCAGTTTGCGATATAGAGGACAACCATCCCCTGGGAAGGCTGTTCGACATGGACGTGATTGCGGCGGACGGTGCCCCAGTATCCCGTCAGTCGATAGGCCGTGCTCCCCGCAGATGCCTTGTCTGTGGCAACGAGGCGAGGTTCTGCATGAGAAACCGCACCCATTCGTCCGAAGAACTTATGGCCAGGATAGACGAGATGATCGGTGAATATGTGCAGTGAACGTTACATAAGCACGGTGCCTCTTTCCCTTGCATCGGTCAGGAAAAGAGTGGAGTCCTTTCTGGCGGCCAATTCGCTGAGACTGGACGATGTGGACTGCTATGTGACAGTTACCCGCAATGAAGACAGCGATGACATTCTCGCAGGAGGCGGACTGAAAGGCAACGTGATAAAATGCGTCGCCGTGTCTCCGGAGCTGCGTTCCGAAGGCTTGTCGGGCAGCCTGGTCTCATATCTCATCAACCTTGCCCACGAGAGAGGCTACGGTTCCGTCAAGGTGTTCACAAAGCCAGGAAACACAGCCATCTTCTCCAGCCTCGGATTCTCGGTGCTGGCAAGAAGCCCGCAGGCCGTGCTCATGGAAAACGGGGACGGACTTAAGAAGTATCTCCGCTATCTTTCTTCCCTTAGAAAAGACGGCCGTAACGGGGCAATAGTGATGAACGCCAATCCTTTCACCAAAGGACACAGGTATCTTGTCGAGAAGGCCGCATCAGAAGTGGACAACCTCTATGTCATAGCAGTCAAGGAAGATCTGTCACGCTTCCCATATACGGAAAGGCTCGCAATGATCAGGACGGGACTGAAGGACATTCCAAACGTGACCGTATGCGAAGGAAGCGACTATGCCGTTTCCGCCGCCACATTCCCTACCTATTTCCTGAAAAAGCTGGATGACGCATCGGAGGAACAGATGTCTCTGGACATAGACCTGTTCGCATCCGCCATTGCTCCGGCCCTGGGCGTCAGCGTCAGATTCGCAGGAAGCGAACCGCAGGACAAGCTGACCGCACGTTACAACGAGCTCATGTCCATGCTCCTGCCTGACAATGACATAGAGTTCATTGAAATTGCCCGGCTCACCGACGGCGGAGTACCTGTAAGCGCAAGCTCCCTGAGGAAAGCTCTGGACGGGGGAAGCCTTTCGGAGGCGATGAAATATGCGTACCGGACAAGTCTCCCCTACATCGTGTCGGACCTTGCGCAGCACGCTCTTCAGGAAGAACTGGACACGACACCGAAGCCGGGGCTGGTGGACAGGAAGGACAGCGGTGCCCATGCCGACATGGACTACGGAACCATGTGTGCAGGCATCAGGGCTCTCCGCCCCTATTTTACAGCCATAGCCGAGAGCTGCGTTTCTTCCGTGGACTGCACGTCGGTGAAAAAATACGGCATGGAAGCCGAAGAAGCCATGCTGGAAGCCACAGGAGGAGTGAACACCCACAAGGGGGCGCTTTTCTGCATAGGCCTTTCCATAGCGGCCGCCACATTTCTGGCTGCGAAAGACGGTGAAATATGGGAACAGCAGTTCCGTTCTCTGCTATCCCATGCCGCGGCATCGATTCCGCGCTCAAACGGCACCCATGGGGACGGTGCCATAAAGAAATATAAGGTCAAGGGAGCCCTTGAAAGCGCCATGGAGGCGTATCCCGATTTGTTTTCCGACTGGCTGCCGTACTACAGGAGCCTCCAGGGAGACAAATACAGAAACCACAAGACCCTGCTGAAAATAATGTCGGTACTGGACGACACCAACGTCCTTCACAGAGGAGGGGCCGAGGCTCTGAAGCGCGTGAAGAACGATGCGGGCCGTCTGCTGGACGGTTTCAGCTCGGAAGCTCTTGAGGAACTTAACGGAAAATATGTCAAGGACAACATCTCACCCGGCGGAAGCGCCGACATGTTGGCTTTGACAATATTTATATCAACTTTATTAACAATTAATTAATTCTTTCTTACTATTATGGTAGAATTGATTCCACACGGTGTTTATCTTCTGGACGGCAAGACAATCGTCAACGACCCGTCCGGAATGCCATCAGCTGATGAGTCCCGCGAAAACACTATCACCTACGGAATCCTCCGTGCACACGATGTTGATGGCGGAAAGGGAAAGAAGATGCGCATCAGGTTCGATGCGATGGTTTCCCACGACATCACCTACGTAGGCATCATCCAGACTGCCCGCGCCAGCGGCCTTGAGAAGTTCCCGATTCCTTATGCGATGACCAACTGCCACAACTCGCTCTGCGCAGTAGGCGGAACCATCAATGAGGACGACCATGTATTCGGCCTGTCAGCCGCCAAGAAGTACGGCGGTATCTATGTTCCTGCAAACCAGGCAGTCATACACCAGTTCGCAAGAGAAATGCTGACCAAGTGCGGCAACATGATCCTCGGTTCCGACAGCCACACCCGTTACGGTTCCCTCGGCAACATGGGTGTCGGTGAAGGCGGCGGCGAGCTTGTCAAGCAGCTCCTCCGCAACACCTGGGACATCAACGCCCCTGAAGTAGTTCTCGTCTGGCTTGAGGGCAAACCCCGCCACGGAGTGGGCCCCCACGATGTGGC
>CAYWPV010000101.1:0-5145 GCA_964460265.1 uncultured Muribaculaceae bacterium
GGCATGAGCAGCGACAATAGCGGCGAAGAGGCCCCTGCCCGCGAGGCACGCCCCGCCCGCAGCTACGCTGATGAGGAGCCCGTTTCTCCCATCTTTGAGCGCCGCAGCCGTCCCGTGGAGCGCCAGGATCGCGATGCCGCCGATGCCGGTTATCGCCCCGAGCGCCGTATGCCGCCTCAGCAGGCGCCCCGCCGTCCCCGGGTCTATCAGGAAGACGGTCAGGAGCCCCGCACCCAGGCCCGTCGCGGATTTACCCCCGATGTGCCCAGCTTCATGAAAAAGAAGTAATTGGTTCCTTGTGCTTTCCCGATCCACCTCAGTTGTTGCAACTGGGGTGGATTTTGCATACGCCCAATCCGGTGTTTTATGAAAGAATAATGTTAAACACATGAAAAACATGCAGGGATGGATGCAGAATAACCGAACTTGAATGTAAAGATAGAAGGATATCATTCAAAAAGGATTGAAACCGGGGAAAAAATGTATTATAATAGCAGTAGAGAATGAGAGAACGAATAAACATTTAAAAGCAACAGGAGTGAAATGTCAAATGAAGCAATGTTCTGACAGAATGGAATTAGTTCGTTCCGATATCCGAGGCCCGCTGTTTCAGGAGGCCATGCGCATGCGTGGCGAGGGGATTGACGTACTGAGATTGAATACCGGCAATCCCGGCACCTTTGGCTTTGGAATGCCCGACAGCGTAAAGCAGGCGCTTTTGGCAGGCGCTGACCGTGCGGTGGCCTATTGTGATGCCCAGGGCATGCCCGATGCCCGCAAGGCGATTTTGGATTACCATACCCGCAAGGGGATTCAGGGAATAGAGATGCAGGATATTTTCATTGGCAATGGCGTCAGTGAAATGGTACAGATGGTCACTCAGGCGGCGCTGAATCCCGGCGACGAAGTGCTGCTGCCCTGCCCGAACTATTCTTTGTGGAGCAATTGCACCTATCTGGCCGGGGCCAAGCCGGTGTTCTATCGCTGTGATGAACAGCAGAACTGGTTCCCCGACGTTCAGGATATCAAAAAGAAGATTACCGATCGCACCCGCGCCATTTTGCTGATCAACCCCAATAACCCTACCGGCGTGCTCTATTCCAGAGAAGCCGTGGCCGAGGTTCTGGAAGTGGCCCGCCAGCAAAATTTGCTGGTGTTCTCCGATGAAATCTACGACCGACTGGTGTTTGATGGCAAAAAGCACGTTTCCAGCGCCGCCATTGCGCCGGATCTCACCATGGTGACCTTCAATGGCCTGTCCAAGTCTCACATCGTATGCGGTTTCCGCTGCGGTTGGATGGTGTTCTCCGGCCCGGATCGCGAACCCATCCGCGAAGCCGTGTCCCGCATTGCGTCCATGCGCCTGTGCGGCAATGCCCTGACCCAGCTGGTCATCCCCGCCGCGCTGGCCGATGATGCAAGCACTCAGGCCATGCTGCTGCCCGGCGGCCGCCTCTACGAACAGCGCAAGGCCACCCTCGATGTGCTCAAGGATGCCGATGGCATCTCCGTTGTGCCCAATGACGCCGCCTTCTACATCTTCCCCAAGTTTGACAACAAGCGCTTCAACATCACTGACGACCGGGAATTCGGCATGGGCCTGCTCAAGGAAAAGCACATCCTCGTAGTGCCCGGCTCCGGTTTCGATTATCCCGAACCCGACCACTTCCGCATCGTCATGCTGCCCGAGCCCGATCAGATGGCCAAAGCTACCCAGGCCATGGTGGATTATCTCCATTCCCGGCTTTTTTAATTGCTGCCGCGCTGAAGATGACAGTGTCTGCGCCGCCGTGGTGACGGCTTGACACTTTTCGTTGGTGCGTGGTGCATTTCATATCACAAACCTGATGATCTCCAGCCCCACATCTTCAAGGGTTGGAGATCTTTGTTTTAAAAATAGATCGTCCTTGACATGTTGTGTAGAGCGTTTCGGTATTGATATGCTTTTCTTTTATGCTTTGATCTTGTGTCCCTTTAACCGGAGAAGGAGATCGTATGGAAGAAGTCTGCCCTCTCCGTCACGGCATTTGCTGTGCCACCTCTCCCAAAGGGAGAGGCAAGGTTTGATAGGGCAAGGATAGATCGTTCTTTGACACGTTGAAACTGCCAGTCCTTGAATCTATGGGGCTGGTGGGCGTCAATTACATTATATGAATCCTTTTTTCTAATACCGCCTGCCTTTGCCCATATTGTTCGGGCAAAGGCGGAGCTGGGATTGTGCAGCGGCAGTTGCCTGTCGGTTCCACCGGGCGCGGGGGAAGGAATATAGCGTTTGAACGTAAAACAAAGGCGTGACCTGCTTTAATCAATGGCAGGTCACGCCGTCAAGTATGATGTGGAAAGCTTGTAGAGTACTGATGGAAGGCGTCAAGCCGCCACTACGGCGGCGTGGACACCGTCGATTCCAGCGCGGCAGCAGTTGACAGCCGGTTCTACCGGCCGACAAAAAACGCTGTTCGATGAACAGCGTTTTGCGTATCAATATTGAATTCGGCCAGCGGATTAAGCAGCTGCGGTAGCAGTGGGCTCGGCAGTGGCTTCGGTGGTGGGTTCAGCAGTAGGCTCAGCGGTTGCTTCTGCAGTGGGCTCGGTGGTGGGCTCAGCGGTTGCTTCTGCGGCGGGCTCAGTGGTCGCTTCAACAGTGGCTTCTGCGGTGGGCTCAGCGGTGGCTTCAGCCTCGGTCTCGCCTTCGGTGGTTGCGCCCTCTGCTTCCATTGCAGCCAGTGCATCCTGCAGTGCCTGAGTGGCAGCTTCGCGCTTGGCAACGGTTTCAGGGTTGTGAGCGGTTACGCTGGTGGAGATGACAGCCAGCACGATGAACACTACGGCGCAGATCTTGGTGATCTTGCCCAGCTTGCCTTCAACGCTCTTGGCCTTATTCTTGCCAAAGAAGGTTTCAGCGCCGCCGCCAATTGCACCCAGGCCCTGGCGCTGACCCTGCTGCATCAGAACAGCAACAATCAAAACGATGGAAACGAGAATCAGTACAATATTGATGATAATGGACAAAGCGGTCATGAAACATCCTCCTTAAGTATCACGCACAATTACTCAAGCATTATATCACGGTTTTCACCAAAAGGCAACTACATTTTCGGCAAATTTACGTATTTAAGTGGGAATTTGCGGTGAAATTTCCTTTTAAAAATGGAATTGACAGCGGTATTGACATGTGATAGACTTAACCCGACCGCTCGGACCGGTGGATTTTACCGTGCCTGGCGAATGACCGTGAAAAGTATACAGATGCCCAACCGATCATGGATAAGGAGTGTAAGCCCCATGCCTGAGAATTTCAGAGAAAAGTATGGCTTTTTCAATGTTGAAAAGCCGGTCCAGGTGGATGAAGTGGCCCTTTTACAGCGGCTGAAAAAGCCTGCGGGCCCCATTGAAGTGGTCATTGATACCGATACCTACAATGAAATTGACGATCAGTACGCCCTGGCTTATCTGGTGCGCAATTCCGAAAAGCTTCGCCTCAAGGCGGTATACGCCGCTCCCTTCTGCAATCGCCGGGCGGAATCCCCGGCCATCGGCATGGCCCGCAGCTATGACGAGATCCACAATATCCTGAAGCTCCTCGGCCGGGATGACCTGCTCGAGGTGACCTATCGCGGTTCCGAGGACTATCTGAAGGATGAAAAGACTCCGGTGATTTCTGAGGCCGCCGAGGATCTGGCCCGCCGGGCTATGGACTATACCCCCGATAAGCCCCTGTACGTGGTGGCCATCGGTGCGATCACCAATGTGGCCAGCGCGCTGTTGATCAATCCTGAAATCCGGGATCGGGTGGTCATCGTATGGCTGGGCGGCCATGCGCTGCACTACCATGACAATCATGAATTCAATCTCATGCAGGATGTGGCCGGGGCCCGGGTGGTGCTGGGCTGCGGCGCGGCGGTGGTGCTGCTGCCCTGTATGGGCGTGGTTTCCGCATTCCAGACCACCGGCCCGGAACTGACGCACTGGCTCAAGGGCAAAAACGCCCTCTGCGATTACCTTCTGGATACCACCGTCAAAACTGCGACCCTCGAAAGTCCCATCAGCACCTGGAGCCGCACCATCTGGGATGTCACGGCCGTGGCCTGGCTGCTGGACGGCAATTTCATGCTGGATCAGATCATCCCCAGTCCCATTCCTGAGTACGACCACCACTGGGCTCAGGATCAGCGCAGACATCCCATTCGCTATGTCTACCACATCCATCGCGACCGCCTCTTCGAAGACCTCTTCGCCAAGCTCACGTCGTCGGTTCCACCGACAAAGATCTCCAGCCCTTGAATCTATGGGGCTGGAGATCGTCAGGTTTATGCGATTATTCTTATTCTGCGGTACCGCCTGACTTTGCCCATATTGTTCGGGCAAAGTCAGTGCTGGGATTGTGCGGCAGCAATTGATTCCCGGTTCTACCGGGAGCGGCAGCAATTGACCACCGGTTCTACCGGGACCGGTAGAAAGAGCGGAAAGATTTGAAGGAGAGCAGGTCTTCAACGCCTTCGATGAGTATGGCGGCGCCGATGATGCGCATGAGTAGCAGGGCCGTGGTGAAGGGGTTGATGAGTATGATCAGGCCCATGAACAGGGAGATGATGGCGTAGGCCAACTGGAACTGCCAGCGATAGACATTCATGGATTTGAAATCCAGGGCGGCTTGCAGCTTGATAAAGCCGGATACCAGAAGCAGTATGCCGATGAGAGTGGGCACGATGGAGAGGAGAAATCCCTTCATGGCGTACAGGAGAATGCCCAGCATGGCCAGAGTGATGCCAAGGCCCAGATCCATGGTGCGGATGGCGGCTTCACGGGGGCGAACGCAATATCGGATTATGCGGAAGGCGCCGAGGAGTATCATCAGTCCGCCGATGAAGTTCAATACAAATCCCGTGGTCTGGCCGGGCCAGATGAACAAAATCAGGCCGAATACGGCAATCAGCGCCGATGCCAGAAAGGATTGCCAGTCGGGCCGAAAGGTGCGCGTGAAGAAATGACGATTGACTTTCATTGTGTTTACCTCGCTTTCGGATCAGTGACGGGCATGATGGACAAAATCAAAACCATCATGCCTGTCAACGGTATTATTCGCTAAAAGTTGGGTAAAAACCTGCCGGAATCCCCGATTTTTTGTCGTAGGGGTCAGGTTAAAAT
>CAYWPV010000102.1:0-5099 GCA_964460265.1 uncultured Muribaculaceae bacterium
GATGAAGTCCGATTGTCGGTTCGTCAAAGATGAACATGGTGCCGTCCTGTCCGCGTCCCATCTCGCTGGCGAGCTTCAGCCTCTGGGCCTCTCCGCCGCTGAGACTCGGGGTGGCTTCTCCCAAAGTGAGATAGCCGAGCCCAAGGTCGGCAAGGACTTTCAGCCGCTGACGGACAAGATTCAGATCCTTAGTCGCTTCAAGTGCCGAGTTTACGTCCATGTCCATCAGCTCCGGAAGTGAATGGCTTGACCCGTCCTTTCCGCTTCGCGTTATGGCAAAAGCCTTTTGCGCATATCTTGAACCGCGGCATTCGGTGCAGGGGATGTCGACGTCGGGAAGGAACTGCACGTCGAGGCTTATCTGGCCGGTACCGTCGCAGACAGGGCAGCGGAGGCGGCCCGTATTGTAGGAAAAATCACCGGCCTTCCAGCCTCCTTCCTTGGCTTTCGGGGTGCGGGCAAAAACCTTGCGCAGCTCGTCATGAACATTGGCGTACGTGGCTACCGTGGAGCGGACGTTTATTCCTATCGGGGTGGCGTCCATGAGCTTGACATGGGTCAGACCGCACGGGTCGACGGCCTTGACGTGGGGCGGAAGGGGTTTGCCGGCAACGGCGGCTTCAAGTCCTGGAATGAGGCTCTCAAGGATGAGCGTAGTCTTTCCGGAGCCCGAAACTCCCGTCACGACCGTCATGCGGCCTTTCGGAATATCTGCTTCCAACGGTTTCACCGTGTGTATGGCATCTGTAGAAAGGTGCAGACGGCCGATTTTGAACATGTCAGCGGCGGAAACTCGCTTGCGGACAATAACGTTCTCACCTTTAAGATATGGAGCTATTATTGAGGCCGGATTATTCCCGATGTCCCGCAGAGTTCCTTCGGCAATGACTCTGCCGCCCTCAGCTCCTGCCCCGGGCCCCATTTCAACCAGATAATCGGACTCGTTCAGAATCTGAGTGTCATGGTCGACAAGCACTATGCTGTTTCCGTCGGCCACAAGATCATGCATCACCCCGGCGAGTCCTTTGATGTTTGCAGGGTGAAGCCCGATGGACGGTTCGTCAAGAACATAGAGGACGCCTGTCGTACGGTTTCTCACCGCACGGGCAAGCTGCATCCTCTGCCGCTCTCCGGTGGAAAGGGTTGATGACGCACGGTCGAGGCTCAGATAGCCGAGTCCGAGATCCATGAGCCTCTTCGCGGTGGAAAGAAAAGACTCACAGATGCTTTCGGCCATGGGGCGCATTTCTTCGGGCAATGACGCCGGCACCCCTTTCACCCATTTTATGCTTTGTGCGAGCGTCATCATACAGGCGTCCGCAAGCGAGATTCCGCGCAGTCGGGGAGCACGGGCCTCTTCCGAAAGACGAGTACCATGGCAGTCAGGACAGATCTCTTCCTTCAGGAACTTCTCCACCCGTTTCATTCCGTTTTCGTCCTTCACCTTGGCAAGTGCGTTCTGCACGGTATAAACGGCGTTGTAATAGGTGAAGTCAAGTTCACCTGCCTCATTGCTGTTCTTCGATTTATAAAGGATGTGCTTCTTTTCCGCCGGACCGTGGAACACGATATTCCGCTCTTCCGGCGTCAGCTGATTGAAAGGCACGTCCGTACGCACGCCCATGGCTCTGCACACATCCGTCATCAGACTCCACATCAACGAATTCCATGGAGCTACGGCTCCCTCATCTATACTTTTCGTCTCATCGGGGACGAGGGTGGACTCGTCTACCGTCCTGACCATTCCCGTGCCGTCGCAACGTTTGCACGCACCCATGCTGTTGAACGACAGATCTTCCGCCGAAGGTGCATAGAAGTGACACCCGCATACGGGGCATACAAGATCCTGCCCGGCGGCGATTCTGAGCGTCGGAGCCACATAGTGCCCGTTTGGACAGCGGTGGGATGCAAGCCTCGAAAACATGAGGCGGAGAGAGTTCAGCAGTTCCGTGCCGGTTCCGAAAGTCGACCTTATGCCGGGAACTCCGGGACGCTGGTGCAGCGCAAGGGCCGCGGGAACATAGCGGACTTCATCGACATCAGCCTTGGCGGCCTGCGTCATGCGGCGGCGGGTATACGTCGACAGCGCTTCGAGATATCGCCGGGAGCCTTCGCTGTAAAGCACACCGAGGGCCAGCGATGATTTTCCGGAGCCGGAAACACCGGCAATTCCGGTTATACCTCCCAAAGGAATGTCCACATCGACATTTTTAAGATTATGTACCCTTGCCCCTCTTACCATTATATGGTCGGGAAAGACAAGCCTTTTTATTCTGTCGTTCATTGTCAGCGTTTTCTTTTTATGGCGTAAAGGTCGTCTTTTCCTTTTCATTTGGCAATATTCAGGAAAGTTTTTGCCGAGGCATCTGTATTCAGCGCGTTTTTTTTATTTTTATTTAAGGGAGGAAAGGGAGATTATTGTTTATCAATATGATGGTGGACCATGACGATAATGGTCCTTTAATGCCTGATACCGGTGCAACCAATTATATAATAAATGAATACTTTACTTTTAACCCTATCGTCCCTTGCCATTGCGGCGGCGACGACTTTCTCTCCGCAGGATTACGTCAAAAATGACGCCCCGGCCTCTGTATCCGTTGATGCCGAAGGCCATTCAAACAATCCTGTGGCAGACCCTAAGGCTGTGGTACAACAGGGCAATGCCCGTTTCACCGTGCTTACGGACAGACTTATCCGCATGGAGTGGGCTGCCGACGGTCAGTTTGAGGATCGTGCGAGCCTCGCCATCGTCAACCGCAATCTGCCCGTGCCTGAATACAAGCTTGTCCGCAACGGTGACGTCTTGGAAATTAAAACCCCTTATGTGACGCTTCGGTACAGCGGAAACGGAGACAAGTTTTCCGCGGAGAATCTGAGCGTAAGCCTAAAGGTGGCAGGCCGCAGGGAGGTATGGTATCCCGGCAAAAAGGACAGCGGCAACCTGCTCGGCACTGCCCGTACTCTTGACAATGTCGATGGTTTTGGAGACGGACACACCCTGAATGTTTACCGCAGAAACCGCAAAGGCGAGTCTGTGGAACTCGACCCGGGAATACTGTCCCGTGACGGCTGGGCGATAGTAGACGAGAGCACAAGGCATCTCTTCACCCGGAACGGTTCATCTTGGGGAAGTTGGGTAAGTGAACGCCCGGAGGGTGACAGGCTTGACCTGTATATCTTCGCATATGGCCACGACTATACCGCAGCTCTCGCAGATTTCACAAAAGTAGCCGGCAAGATACCCATGCCGCCGAAATATACGTTCGGATATTGGTGGAGCCGTTATTGGGCCTATACCGATGACGAGATGCTCGACATAGCTTCCGAGATTCGCGAAAACCATGTTCCTGCAGACGTGTTTATCGTAGACATGGACTGGCATCTGACATGGGGCGAAGTGACCGCCGAAAGAGGCAACAGGGATGAGTTCGGCCAGTGGATGGGCTGGACCGGCTATAGCTGGAACCACAGCCTCATTCGCAATCCGGAAGGCTTCATCCATGACCTTCATAAGATGGATTACAAGGTTGCTCTCAATCTTCATCCCGCATCCGGCATACGCCCCTATGAGGACGAATACCGCGATTTTGTAGATGATTATCTCTCCAGGACAGACGACTATGACGGCCCCAAAGACTATATTTACGGAAGTGAACCTTACACCTTTGCGGGAACAGAAAAGCCCGTCGGCAAAGAAGGGTATGCCGCACCTGTGCCTTACCGCATGGATCAGCAGGCCTGGGCCGACGCATATTTCGACAAAGTTCTCCGCCCTCTGGAAAGACAAGGCGTGGATTTCTGGTGGCTTGACTGGCAGCAGTGGACGGAAAGCCGCTACGTAAAGGGTTTGAGCAACACATTCTGGATAAACAGGGCATTCTTCGGAGACAAAGTCCGTCAAAGCGCATCTTTGGGAGCGGAGGAAGCGGACCGTCCTTTCACTTATCATCGCTGGGGCGGTCTTGGTTCACACCGCTATCCCCTCGGATTCAGCGGAGACATCTATGACGAGTGGACGGCTCTCGGAATGCTCCCTTTCTTTACTTCCACAGCCGCCAATGTAGGATATGGATACTGGGGGCACGACATAGGCGGACACATGCAGAAAAAGTCTCATCTTACCGACCCGGAAATGTATACCCGTTGGCTTCAGTTCGGAGTTTTCACACCTGTTTTCAAGACCCACTCCACTTCAAGCGCATCTCTGGAGCGCAGAATCTGGATGTATCCTACGCATTTTGAGTACATGAAGGATGCGATAGAACTCCGTTACGCTCTCACCCCTTATATATACACCGCAGCCCGCGAAGCATATGACAGCGGCGTCAGCATCTGCCGCCCCATGTATTATGCATATCCCGAAAGTAAGAATGCATACGATTTCGATCAGCAGTACATGTTCGGCGACCGGATCATCGCAAGCGTGATCTGCACTCCCGCGGATGCTTCAGGAAAGTCTGAGCGCAAAGTTTGGCTGCCTTCCGGCGATGACTGGTATGATATGGGACATCATGCCCTTGTAAAAGGCGGGGCAGTGCGCACATTATCCTATGCCATAGATGAGAATCCCTGGTTTGTCAAGGCCGGAAGTATACTTCCGCTTGCTGCCGAAGGCATACAGAATCTTCAGGACAAGAGCGACTCCCTGAGACTCCTGATAGTACCCGGCACGGCCGTCAGCAGCTACACCTTATATGAGGACGATGAAGTCAGCCAGGCTTATACCAGCCGGTTCGCCACTACGCATATCAGCAAGAAAGGCGGCAATTCTTCTCTGACGGTCGAGATTGCAGCCCGTGAAGGCTCCTATAAAGGAATGAGCGACAGCAGACAGTTTACTATCGTGCTTGAGGGTTGGAAAGCGGCACCTGCAAAAGTGATTCTCAACGGGAAACGTGTCGAGGCGGAACATCATGTCTCCAAGCACGGTGTGGATGTCATTCTTCCCGAAAGTTCCGCAAAAGAAAACCTCAAGATTGAAATCTACAGATAGTCCGATTACGGACATATGCAAGCGGCCCGACAGGATTCCTGCCGGGCCTTTTTGTGGTTTAGTATCGGTAAAAGTGTTTTCGCGCTGTCCGATCTTGAGAATG
>CAYWPV010000103.1:0-5022 GCA_964460265.1 uncultured Muribaculaceae bacterium
CATCGCTCAAAAATAAGAGGCTGCGCCGTAAAACTTAATTACGACACAGCCTCTTCCTTATTTGAAAGAGTACTTGAGGCGTACTCAGGCTTTCTTGCATGACGCAGGCTGCCGTCAAGGCAGCGTTATCGTCAAAGGGTAAGCACCGTCACTGAGATAACCATACTGGAACGTAGGCAGGCAATATACGGGATAAAGCTGCAGCACCTTGTCGGACAGCTTCCTGTTCTCCGCATTGAAGGAAGAGAAGTCCCTTCCCCACTGATACTCACCGGGATAGTAGGCGTACGCCGGATACAATGCGTTTACAAGCATTCCTGTCTTGAACGGGGCATACGTGATGTTGCCCGCGGCATCGCATTTGAACTGAACATACGCCGGGGGATTGGACATCCAGCCGTTGGCAGCATATTCCTCGGCAATCAGACCTTCGGAATACGGATCCATCACTCTGTATATCTCCGCTTCTTCCGCACGGTATATGTCGGCCTTGTAGGCTTTTTCAAAAATGCAGCTGTCGAAGAAATCGCATTTCCCGAGATACCTGAAAGTCAGCTTACGCTTTACGGAAACAACGGTCTGTACCCGCTCGGAAGGACTTGACTTGCCGTTGATGGTAAGGCGCAAGCGGTAAAGTCCGTCGATTGACAGCCTGTCTATGTCCGAGAAACGTATCTGCGCATATGCGGTATATGCCCCGTCTGGGAACATAAGATCAGGAGTCATGAACGAAAAGACACCGTTCGGGTCGGAAGCCTGCCATACAGGATCGGAAGATCCTTCAGGCGAGGCATCGTACTCAAAAGAAATGCTGACCAGCGGATCAGACAATGACTCGCGGTTTACTGGCACCAGAATCCTGTTATTGTCCTCCGCACTTACTTCCACATTCAAAGCTCCGGCATTGAAAGCGAAACCGTCGCCACCATCGTAGATCCTGCCCTTTTGTTCATCGTCACATCCGGCAGCGACCGCTGCCGCGACAGAAAGAAGCAATATTTTCCTGAATAAAAATTTCATCTCTAAAATATTGAATTATAATCTCTTTACTGCCTGTACGGATTCTGATCCTCCGGTCCGATGGCAGGATTGTTGTCAATCTCCGCCTGCGGAATCATCATTATGCATTCGATGAAATCGGCAGGGAAATTCCTGTATTCCGGATATTTGCTCAGGATATTGACATGGTTGGTCTCCTCACCGTTGACAACCCAGTATCTTGTCCATCCCTTGGCAAGACGAAGAATGTCATATATACGTCCGGCCTCTCCCCAGAGTTCAATGCGTCGCTGCAGAAGAATTTCGTCCAAAAGCGTCTGCACGGTCCCTGTCGATGCAAAAGTCTGCTCCGAACCGGTAAGAGACGCAATCCTTGCGCGATAGCGGGTGTCCCTGCGCGATCCGACCGCCATGAGATACTCTTTCGCCTTGTCATATTGCCCTTGACGGCAGTAAGCCTCGGCAGCAATCAGATAGGCCTCTTCCAGACGCATGAAGATGTAATCTCCCAGATTGGCTTTCTGATCAGCCCACTGAAATTTGTGCTGGCAATAGTCTATGTTTGCTCCGTAATTCCATTCCGACCTGGGTACGCCGATGTTTCCGTTGAACCACGTCTGCCTGATGTCCGTATCGGGGATCTGATTGTAAAGCCAGTTGCTTATACACTTGGGAGATTCCGCGGCATAATAGACATCGGTACATGCGTCCATCATGGAAAAGAAAGAAGCGTATACCGTGCTCTGATCGGTCTGGACGGAAGCACCCCACATCACGGAACTTGAAGAAACGGAATTGAACGGTGTCGAACCTGTCTTCCATGTTTTGTCAGCATTGTTGAACGTACCTTTGACCACCGTCGCATCCTCTCTGCTAAGAAGCGTGCAGCCCGGCTTGGACATGGCAAGTTCCGCATACTCTCCGGCCGTCTGCCAATCGTTCCGGACAAGGGCGACTCTGGCTTTTATCATGGCTGTCGAGTACAGATCCAGATTGGTGATGTCCTGTTGGGAGACCCCGCTCTCCCTGAAAAGGGCGAGGGCGGTGTCAAGATCCTCATTGATCTGCGCATATACCTCCTCAACCGTTCCTCTGCCTTTCCCTTTGGACTCGCTCCCCGTAGGTTCAGTGTAGACGGGCACTCCCGGCAATGTCTCATGTCCGACGTATGTCTGCTGGAAAGACTGGATGAGCATAAAGTATGAAAAGGCACGCACGGCATAAGCCTGAGCCGCCACATTGTCAATGGCACTTTTGCTTCCTTCCGCAGCGGGCGCTGCCGCTATGATGTAGTTTGCGTTGCTGATAAGCTCATAGAAATAAGTCCATGTAAAGTAGCTGCGCCATATCTTGCTGGTGTATCTCTGCCGCATCTCATAGGTATAGTCTCTCCAGAACCAGCCCGGGCCCTGGGCCTCCTCCACCATATCTTCCCCCATGAGCTCGGCGGCAAGGGTGACCGCCATGTTTCCAAAGCATTGATGAGCGTTTGCCGTAACGAAGTCAAGCCTCCGGTACATGGAGGCATAGATGCCGTTCATGGCCACTTCCATTCCATCGGCATTTTCGAGCACAGCTGCCCTGTCAAGCTGATCCGAGGGAGATATCTCCAGACTGTCGGAACAGGACATGACAGAGAAAGCCAACGCCGCTGCCACAATATATCCAATTGTTTTCATATTCTAAAACTTGATGTCGACACCGAGACTTACCGTTCTGGACGGAGTGTAGGCGTATGACGTTTCCCCTGAAAAACTCTGCTGAGGGTTCATGCCGCGCAACGAAGTGAAAGTCCATACGTTGTCGGCAGCGACATATACTCTTGCACTGCCGAGCCCGACCAAAGACGCTATCTTGGAAGGAACGGTATATCCAAGGGACAGGTTTTTAATCGAAAGGTATGATGCATCTATCAGGAATCTGTCCGAATTGACGGTGGACAGGCTTGAACCCGCCCTGGGCACATCGGTCAGTTCTCCGGGAGAATTCCAGCTTCTGAGCGCATTGACATGATATGTCTGGCCCACGAACGAGGGCTCCATAAGACTGCGGTATACGGAATCATACACTTTGCCTCCTATTGACCATGACACAAGGGCCGCAAAATCCCACGCCTTGTAATTCAGAGAGGTATTGAACGAGCCGTACACATCCGGAATCCGGCTGCCGAAGATGTATTTCGAAGCAGAGGCCGCCGTAGCATCATTGGTCACGTACTCGCTGCCCTCGACCATCCTTCCGTCAGCATCGGTCCTGTAGGCATAGTACAGCTGCTCGCCCGTGGCGGGATCCACACCGGCGCTTTTGGACATATAGAACGAGTTGATTTCTTCGCCTTTACGTATGAGAAAGACTCCGTTGAGTATGTCATCGTTGCCGGCACCGGTCAGCGAAAGCACCTTGTTCCTCAGCGTGGAGGCTATGAGAGTCACGTTCCAGCTGAAGTCTTTTTCCGTAAAGATGTCAGCTCCGAGAGTCACGTCAAATCCGGTGTTGCGGATGCTTCCGACATTGGCGTTATAGCCAGGGAATCCGAGAGAAATGGCAAACGGATATTCCAGAAGCAGATCGGATGTTTTACGGGAATACCATTCCACGGTACCGGAAAATCTCTTCAGAAACCTGAACTCGGTTCCGATGTTCAGATTTGCGTTCTTCTCCCAGGTAACGTCACCATTTTCCACAGAGTCCATGACCGCACCGGAATGGCTGCCGTTGGACCAGGTCATGTTGTACAGAGCCTGCCAGGCGTAGTAAGATCCTATGTTGTCATTTCCCTGAACGCCATAGCTCGCCTTGAGGGTGATGTTGTCTATCCAGTCATATTCCTTGAGAAAATCCTCTTCGGAGATTCTCCATGACGCACCGGCCGACCAGAACAAGCCGTTTCTGTGGTTTTTCTTGAAACGGGATGAAGAGTCGGACCTTCCGCTGGCAGAGAAATAGTACCGGTCCTTGTAATCATAGTTGAGCCTGAACAGATATGACTCGATTGCATAATTGTCGGCCATGGAATCTGCACCGGTGATGTTTGATCCCAGCGAGAGCTCGTCATAACCGGGGAAAACAAAGCCCGTCCTCTGCCCTGCCAGATATCTGTAGTTGTAATGGTAGTACTCATGTCCGGCCATCACGTCCACATCACCGAAGGAATAATCCTTTTTGTATGAAAGCAGCTGATTCCATGTGTAGCTCATCATCCGGCTGTTTTCCTTGGTGAGACGTCCCGTACCCGCGGCGTTTCCGTTGTACGGATTATACATGGTAGTGCGGTAATCATTGACATTGTCGGCTCCAAGGCTGGAGGTGAATGAAAACGCACCGTGCCGCAAGACCAGAGAAGCCCTCAGACCGATATCGTCCGACATGGTGTAGTAGTTGTCATCATACAAGGTCGCTATGCTGTTGCGGTTGTTCTGCGCCCCTGCAGGACGGGAGTTTCCGTAATCGAACACCCTTCCGCCATCCGACATGACGTAAGATCCGTCGGCATTCCTCTCATAGACAGGATATATGGGAGCCATCATCATGGCCGAATACCAGACATTGGAATTCGTTCCGCCCTCAGCACCGAGAAACTGGCTCTTGGAATTTGAATAGTTGACGCTCGCATTGAAGTCCATCCATTCCTTCGGCTTGAAATCAGCGCCCACCCTCATCGTATATCTGGTGAATCCGGTGGTCTTCAACGTGCCGTCTTCGTCCAGATAGCTCAGGGACGCGTTGTAACGGGATTTGGCCGAGCCGCCGCTGAACGAGGCCTCATACTCCTGACGTATGGGAGTATCGGCCATGGCTTCGCCAAGCCAGTTGTCATTCCATCTGAGACGGGCCTCGGGAACGATTTTACCGTTACTGTCAAAAAGTTCCGAGACACTTCTGTCAAAAGGATTGTAAACGCCGCCGGCGCCCAATATCAGAGTTGACAGATATCCGGGAGCGGACTGCAAGGCCGCAGCCGGAGCATAGCCTTCCGTATAGACAAGATCATTGTATGAAAGCGAGTACATGTGTTCCATGTAC
>CAYWPV010000104.1:0-4880 GCA_964460265.1 uncultured Muribaculaceae bacterium
TTATCATGCGGTTCCTTACGGACTCGATCCGGAGACCGGCAGAATCGACTATGACGCTATGGAGGCCAAGGCTCTCGAGTGCAGACCCAAACTCATAATCGGAGGAGCTTCCGCATATTCCAGGGAATGGGACTACGAGCGTATGCGTGCCATTGCCGACAAGGTGGGTGCATTGCTGTGGATAGACATGGCGCACACTGCCGGACTTATAGCCGCAGGCCTGCTGAAGAATCCTGTAAAATATGCCCACATAGTTACCTCCACCACCCACAAGACCCTTCGCGGGCCCCGCGGCGGAGTCATACTTCTTGGCAAGGATTTCGACAATCCATGGGGCTTGAAAACTCCCAAGGGCGAAATCAAGAAGATGAGCGCCATCCTCAACTCAAGCGTTTTCCCCGGCATCCAGGGCGGTCCTCTTGAGCATGTCATAGCGGCCAAAGCCGTATGTTTCTATGAGGCTATGCAGCCTGAGTACAAGGAATATCAGAAGCAGGTTGTTTCCAACGCACAGGCCATGTGCAAGGAATTCATTTCAAGAGGATACAAGATCATTTCAGGAGGAACTGACAACCATCTCATGCTTATAGATCTCCGTACCAAGTTCCCCGAAGTTTCCGGAAGAGTCGCCGAAAAGGAGCTTGTGAAGGCGGACATCACCGTCAACAAGAACATGGTTCCTTTCGACAGCCGCAATGCCTTCCAGACGTCCGGACTTCGCATAGGTACTCCTGCCGTGACTTCGAGAGGTTTCATGGAGAAAGACATGGTGGATATCGTCAATCTCATAGATACGATACTTCAGTCCGCCTCCGATCATATCGCGGCCATTACCGCCAAAGAACCGGATAAGGCTCAGAAACAGGAACTTGTCGCTCATGCCGCCGTTCTGGAAGACGTCAAGAAGAAGGTGCACATGATGACCTCGGGCCGTCCTCTGAACAGGTATTAGCCTTAAGCTGAATTAAATGAATCCCGAAAGATTTCGTCGAATCTTCCGGGATTTTTTTTCGTCCGTTCCCGCAAATCCGGTTCAAGCCGGCATTATTGCAATTGCCGCGGAGAATCTTGGCGTAGTTCGGGGTGCGGAATTTGATTCTCTGGCCGTCGAACCACCATACGTTTTCGTCAGGTTCCGTGACGAAGCGGACGTCGTTGCAGATTTCTTCACCTGCCCCTTCTGCCTGCCCGAAATCTCACGGCATGGTGACTTTAAAAGAGGCTGCGTCAAGTCCGGTCGGACTTAAGACGCAGCCTGCTCTAATCGTTATCGTGCTCTACAGCAGATTATTTGCTTTGCTGGATGGCAGCCTGTGCCGCGGCAAGACGGGCTACAGGCACTCTGAAAGGAGAGCATGAAACATAGTCGATGCCTATGCTGTTGAAGAACTTGATGGAAGCCGGATCTCCTCCGTGCTCTCCGCAGACTCCGCATACGAGGTCGGGCCTCTTGGAACGGCCTGCATTGATTCCGTATTCGACAAGTTTGCCGACGCCCTTCGTGTCTATGGTCTGGAACGGATCGCTGTCCAGAATCTTGTTTCCGAGGTAGTCGCCCATGAAGGTTCCGACGTCATCACGGGAGAAACCGTAGGTCATCTGGGTGAGGTCGTTGGTTCCGAACGAGAAGAATTCCGCTGCTCTTGCCATGCGGTCGCCGGTAAGGGCTGCACGCGGGATTTCGATCATGGTTCCGAACTTGTACTTGATGTTGGTCGAGAACCTGCCTTCCACTTCCGCCTTTACCCTGTCGCAGATTGCTTTCTGGAAGCTGAGCTCTCTCGCCGAGACGGTGACAGGGATCATGATTTCCGGGAGAGGATGTTTGCCGTCTTCCATAAGCTCGGCCGTGGCTTCAAATATGGCTCTGTACTGGGTTTCCGCGATGAGAGGGAACGAAACGTGCAGACGTACTCCGCGGTGGCCCATCATAGGGTTGATTTCGTGGAGGGCCTCGCCTCTCTTTTCAATCTCTGAAACGCTGACTCCAAGATCCTTTGCGAGTTCCTCTTTCTTGTCTTCGCTCTTGGGAACGAATTCGTGCAGAGGCGGGTCAAGCAGACGGAACACTACCGGCTTGCCGTCCATGATGGAAAGCGTGCCCTTTACGGCGGCCTTGATGTAAGGTTCGAGTTCCGAGAGGGCATCTCTTCTTTCCGTGTCGTTGTTGCATAGAATCATCTTGCGCATCATGGAAAGAGGTTTCTCTGAATTCTTGCCGTAGAACATGTGCTCGATACGGAAAAGTCCGATTCCCTCAGCTCCGAATTTCAGAGCTTTGGCTGCATCCTCCGGCGTGTCGGCATTTGTCCTGATGCCGAGTTTGCGGTACTTGTCCACGATGGACATGAATTCAGTGAAGAGAGGGTTCTCGGTGGCGTCCATGGTGTCAATGCGCACATTGTATACCAGGCCTTTGGAACCGTTCAGGCTGAACCAGTCCCCTTCTTTGTAGACTTTGGGGTCGTTTCCGAATGTGATGGTTTTCTTTTCAAGGTTGATATTCATGGAGTCGCAGCCGACTATGCAGCATTTTCCCCATCCGCGTGCCACGAGGGCGGCGTGTGAGGTCATTCCTCCCCTGGTGGTGAGGATGCCTGCGGCGGCGCGCATTCCTTCGATATCTTCAGGAGATGTCTCTTCACGTATGAGAATGACGTTGCGTCCTTCCTTCTGGGCTTCCATGGCGGCCTCTGAAGTGAATACGATTGTGCCTACGGCTCCGCCCGGAGAAGCGGGAAGACCCTGGGCGATGACTTTGGCTTTCTTTTCGGAAGCGGGGTCCAGAATCGGATGAAGAACCTCGTCGAGCTGTGAGGGAGTGAGCCTCATCACGGCCGTCTTCTCATCGATCATGCCTTCTTTCAGCATGTCCATGGCCATTCTGAGGGCTGCGAGACCTGTCCTCTTGCCGATACGGCACTGAAGCATCCACAGCTTCCCTTCCTGGATGGTGAACTCGATGTCCTGCATGTCGTGGAAATGGTCCTCGAGAGTTTTCCTGATGTCATCCAGCTCCTTATATACTTCGGGCATGGCTTTTTCGAGAGAGGTGAGATTCTTGTTCTTCTCGCTCTTTGTGGCTTCGTTGAGAGGGTTCGGCGTGCGTATGCCGGCCACTACGTCTTCTCCCTGCGCATTTATGAGCCATTCTCCGTAGAACTTGTTGTCACCGTTTGCCGGGTTGCGGGAGAAAGCCACGCCGGTTGCGGAAGTGTCGCCCATGTTTCCGAATACCATGGACTGGACGTTAACGGCCGTTCCCCAGTCATCCGGAATCCTCTCGATTCTTCTGTATGCGATGGCTCTCTTGCCGTTCCATGATTTGAATACTCCGCCGATGGAGCCCCAAAGCTGGTCGTTGGCGTTGTCAGGAAAATCAACACCGAGAACCTCCTTGACCTTTGCCTTGAACTTGACGCAGAGGTCTTTGAGTTCGTCCGCCGTTATGTCCGTGTCGGAAGAATAGCCTTTTTTCGCTTTGAGTTCGCTCATCATGCGGTCCAGCTGCTGGCGTATGCCCTGTCCGTCCGCGGGCTCGATTCCTTCCGCTTTTTCCATTACGACATCGGAGTACATCATGATGAGTCTCCTGTATGCATCATAGACGAAACGCGGGTTGCCTGTCTTTTTGATGAGTCCGGGAATGGTGGCCGAGCAGAGTCCGATGTTCAGGATGGTATCCATCATGCCGGGCATGGAGCTTCTGGCTCCTGAGCGGCAGCTTACGAGAAGCGGGTCTTCGGTGTCACCGAACTTTTTGCCCATTATGTCTTCCGTGGCTTTGAGCGCATGTGCCACTTCTTCTTTGAGGTTATTGCTGTAGCCTCCGCCAAGGGCGTAGTATTCTGCACAGCATTCTGTAGTTATAGTGAATCCTGCGGGTACAGGCATGCCCAGAAGGCTCATTTCCGCAAGATTTGCTCCCTTTCCTCCGAGGAGTTCGCGCATCTTGCCGTTGCCTTCCGCGGTTTTTCCGCCGAAGCGGTAAACTCTTTTCTTGTTCTCAAACATAGTGAAGTATGGTTTGTAATATTTAGTGGTAGCAGGTATCGCCAATTTCTAATACCCTTTAGAATTGCAAATATACGCTTTTATAACGGATGTTCGAAATCGTTTATAGATGAATTTGCCGATTTTCTCCGGGAGGTTTACAGAAGTTTTGCGGCAAGCTCCGAGAGTTCGCTCCGTTCGCCTTTGCGCAGGAACACATGTTCAAAAAGCTTCTGCCCGGCCATTTTCTCTCCCAGGTGGGTAAGTCCGTTGGACCATTGGTCCAGATAGGGCTGGTCGATCTGGAAGATGTCGCCGGTGAAAACCATCTTCGTGCCTTCTCCGGCCCGCGTTATTATGGTCTTGATTTCGTGGGGAGTAAGGTTCTGGGCTTCATCTATTATGAAGAACACCTTGCCGAGGCTGCGGCCCCTTATGTAGGCGAGGGGAGTGATGAGCAGCTTTTCGTCGTTCTGCATGCTTTCCAGGTGCAGAGCCTCTTTGCTTGACGGCCTGAACTGGGCTTTAATCACGTTCAGGTTGTCCATGAGCGGCTGCAGGAACGGACTCATCTTGGCCTTCTGGTCGCCGGGAAGAAAACCGATTTCCTGGTTGCCCAGCGTGACGGCAGGTCGGGAAAGGATGATCTGATCGTAATCCTTTTCCTGCTCCAACGCGGATGCGAGCGCTATTAGAGTCTTGCCGGTGCCGGCACCGCCCGTAAGCGAAACAAGAGGAATCCTTCGGTTGAGACATGCATCCATGGCCAGCTTCTGCTCGATGTTCCTCGGTTTGATTCCGTAGGCCTGCCGGCTCCTTACGAGGACAAGCTTCTTTTTGTCGGCATCAAACCGCGCGGCAACAGGTGAATCTCCGTTCTGGAGCAC
>CAYWPV010000105.1:0-4862 GCA_964460265.1 uncultured Muribaculaceae bacterium
CCTGAAGAGTTCTGAATTCTCTGTCTTGACGTCGCCGAAGTCCTTCATGACATCGATCCCTCCCATGAGCCTGTGCGTCAGCTTCCCGTTGCGGATTTCCAGCCCTGCGGAAGGTTCCAGCCGCGCCCCGAAGATGGTTTCGGAAGTCTGGAATCCGCTGATGTCATATTCTCTGTTGTCGAAGTTGAGGCTGAAGTCGGCGTCGTACAGGAGATGAGGGCCGGACTGGGCGGCGGAAGTGAACTGTAGGGCTGCCGAAAAAGCTGCCGCAGTTATGATCTTGAGAATATGATTCATTTCAGGATTTGATATATTCTGCAAAATAATGTTATTTTAGTTTTAATAGGAGTATTTTTGAAAAAACTTTTGCTATGGACCATCTTCCTTTAAATGACGTCCCCATGCTTGTTTCTACGATAAACTTTCTTTTGCGGGACCAGGAATTTGACAATCTCGACCAGATCTGCGACAATTTCGGCGTGGCGAGAAGCGAATTGGACGCTATCCTCAAGTCGGGAGGATATGCCTATTCCGAGGCGCTGAACAAGGTCCGCTGAAGAGGGCGTATCTGCAATCTTTTTTTTTAGAAATAAAAATAGTTGATGTAAATTTGCAACCGTTTCTTAACGGGATTTTAATAATATCGACTATAAATGGGGACAATCGCGATTCTATCTGCCATCCTGACTTTGCTTGCCGGCATAGGCATATTTCTGATTGCCTGCCAGATGATGAGTTCCAACCTCGAATCTGCCAGTTCAAACAAACTCAAAGCATTGTTCGCCAAGGCATCGGGCAGCAAACTCCTTGGGGTAGGAATAGGCACTTTGGGGACGGCCGCGATTCAGAGCTCCGGCGCGACCACCGTGATGACGATAGGATTCGTCAACGCCGGCATCATTTCCCTCACGCAGGCTGCGACGATTATCTACGGGGCAAACATAGGAACTACGGTGACCGCGCAGATTGTGGCTCTGGGAATGTTCGGGGGCAACTCTCTTTCGACGACGGTGATTTTTTCGGCTTTCGCAGGCATAGGCGCGTTTATCAGTCTGTTCTCAAAGAAAGACAGCATGAAGACCCTCGGGGGCGTTCTGACAGGATTTGGAATGCTTTTCGTGGGGCTTTCGCTTATGAGCGGCTCCATGTCAGAGTTTGCAGCGCAGGAAGGTGTGAAGACATTCCTTTCCGGAATAGGTGATCCCATCCTGCTCGTCCTGATAGGAGCACTGTTCACGGCAGTCATACAGAGTTCCTCAGTGATGACATCAATAGCTCTCGCCATGGTCGTGACAGGGCTCATTAATCTCGATCAGGGCATATACCTTACCATGGGTTCCAACATCGGTTCGTGCGTCGTGGCGGTAATAGCCGGACTCACAGGAAGCTGCAATGCCAAGAGGACGGCTCTCATCCATCTGATATTCAACTGTACAGGTGTGCTGGTGTTCCTGATCGCAGGCCTTCTTGCGGGAATGGTTTCCGGCGGAAGTTTCACCTACGGGTCTCTTTTTGAAACCGTCTTCCCCGGTGCCCCCCAGACGCAGCTTGCCATGTTCCATACCTTTTTCAACGTGGCAACCGTATGTTTCATGCTGCCCTTGACCAATTCTCTGGTGTCGCTGGTCATTAAGATGGTTCCTGACAGACATAAGGAAACGGAAGTGCCGGAAGGAGAGTTCCACCTCCATTATGTCGATGACAACATGCTCTCCACCCCTCCTGTAGCTGTGGAGCAGACCAAAAGAGAGATAGTAAGGATGGCATCGCTGGCGATGACCAACTTCGACCGTGCACTGAACATAATCACCACGCTGGACTTTTCTGAAAAGGAAGTGTTCGACAAAACCGAAAAGGAGATTAATTTTATAAATGCATCGCTGGTGGATTTCGTGGTCAAGCTTTCCGAAGAGAAAGGACTCAGCGAGAAGGACCGTGTCTATCTTACCACTACCTTCCGCTCCATCAGAGATATAGAAAGGATAGGAGACTATGCCGAGAATATCGTCGAATACGCCGACAACCTTACGGAAGGCAGCGAGCGTTTCTCTCCGGATGCCGTCAAGGAAGTTTCCAGACTCAAGGAACTTGTGCATGAGCTGTACGGCAAGGTGATGTACGCCTATCAGAACGAAAACATTGTCGCTCTTGACGAGGCCAATGAGATCGAAGATCAGATTGACGATTTCACAAAGACCATGGAGGACAACCACATCAAGCGGCTCACACAAGGTATATGCACCCCTTCTACAGGGGCGCAGTACCTGTCTCTTTCATCCAACGTGGAACGTATCGCAGACCATCTGATCAATGTCGCGAAAACAATAAGAAGCCTTCCGTCGTAGTTTGTCGGAAGACTTCCTTGTTTATGTAGGCGTAGCGTGCCATGGAGGCCGGCCGATACGGAGCGGCACCGCCAGAGTCCGGTTCAATAGGCTTGTTCGTGAACTCCCTTGACGGCACGTCCGCTTGGGTCGTTCAGCTTCTTGAATGATTCGTCCCATTCCAGGGCGACCGCAGAGGAACATGCCACGCTCGGTTCGCTGGGGACGCTCAGCGCAGCGGATTTGCTCGGGAACAGTTCTTCGAAGATGCTCCTGTAGAAGTACTCCTCTTTGTTCATCGGAGGATGAATCGGGAAACGTTCGGCCGCTTCCGCCATCTGTACGTCGCTTACCTTTTCCGCAGTGTACTCTTTAAGGCTGTCTATCCAGCTGTACCCGACTCCGTCGGAGAATTGTTCTTTCTGACGCCATGCTATGCTTTCCGGCAGCATGTCGCTGAAGGCTTCCCTCAGGATCTTCTTTTCTATGGTTTTTCCGGGACACATCTTGGCGGCAGGGTTTGTCCGCATCGCCACGTCCAGGAATTCTTTGTCAAGGAACGGTACGCGTCCCTCCACACCCCATGCCATAAGCGACTTGTTTGCCCTGAGGCAGTCATATTCGTAAAGCTTACCCAGCTTCCGGACGGTTTCTTCGTGGAAAGCTTTGGCGGAAGGAGCCTTGTGGAAATAGAGATAGCCGCCGAATATCTCATCCGCGCCTTCTCCGCTCAGCACCATTTTTATTCCCATGCTTTTTATGACCCTTGCAAGAAGGTACATGGGCGTGGAAGCCCTTACGGTGGTGACGTCATAGGTCTCGATGTGGTATATGACATCGCGCAGTGCATCTATGCCTTCCTGCACGCTGTAGTTTATCTCGTGGTGCACCGTGCCGATATAATCTGCCATGACCTTGGCCTTGGCAAGGTCCGGAGCCCCTTTGAGCCCTACCGCGAAGCTGTGAAGACGCGGCCACCATGCCTCCGAGCGTCCTTCGTCCTCAATCCTGTGGCTGGCATACCTGGCCGCAAGCGCGCTTGTAATCGAAGAGTCCAGTCCTCCGCTGAGCAGGATGCCGTAGGGGACATCCGACATAAGCTGCCGTTTGACGGCGGCCGAAAGGGCCTCCCTTATGGCTTCCGAGCTTGCCGGATTATCCTTGACGGCATCGTAGCTGAACCAGTCCCGCTTGTACCAGCGTTCCATCTTGTGGGTACGGCTGGAGTAGAAGTGGCCGGGAAGGAACGGTTCGTATTCGTCGCAGAAGCCTTCAAGAGCTTTCAGCTCGCTCGCCGCATAGACGGTACCGTCCTTGTCGTGGCCTATGTACAGAGGGTTCACACCTATCTGGTCTCTTGCAATGAGATACTCATTCTTCTCTTTGTCGTAGAGGGCAAAGGCAAAAATGCCGCTCAAGTCTTCCAGAAATCCGATGCCTTCTTCTCTGTAGAGGGCAAGTATCACTTCGCAGTCGGAACCGGTCCTGAAGTCATATCTGTCTTTCAGACGTTCCCTTATCGCCTTGTGATTGTAGATTTCCCCGTTTACCGCCAACACCAGATTGCCGTCGGGGGAGTACAGGGGCTGCCCTCCGGAAAACGGGTCCACTATTCCGAGCCGTTCATGGGCCAGCACGCAGTTGTCACCGCAGTAGATTCCGCTCCAGTCCGGTCCGCGATGGCGGATTCTGGCGGACATCTTGAGCGCCTTGGAGCGCCAGTCCTTGGAATGGTCTTTTATGTCGAATATTCCGACAAAACCGCACATGTCAAATCCTCCTAACTTATGAACAACATTTCACGGTACTTGGGCAGCGGCCACAGCTCGTTGTCAACAACTTCCTCCAGCTTGTCTATGGATTTGCGCAGAGGCAGCAGGTCTTCGGCAATCCGGTGGTAGGCCACGGCCTTGTGGTATTCGTCGCTTATGGCGTTTGCGGCCTTCCTTGCATCCTTCATCGCACGGACCTTGACATTTATGTCGTTGATGTAGAAGTTGAGCTTGTCTATTATCTTGAGTTCCGTTCCGCATCCGTCCAGGTTGCCGAAGACTTCTTTGTTCATGGCGGCCTCTTCCAGCAGTTCCTTTTTGTATTTGAGAGCTACCGGCATGATGTGGTTTATGGCCATGCGGACCATGACGCGGGATTCGATCTGAACTTTCTTGCTGTAGGTTTCCCATTTCACCTCGTTGCGTGCCTTCAGTTCGGGGATGGTGTAGACACCAGTGCGCGTGAACATCTCCACGGATTCCGGTTTTTCAAACACCTTTATCATTTCCGGGACGCTGGTCTCAACATCCAGCCCCCTCTTTTTAGCCTCTTCCTTCCATTCTTCGGAATAGCCGTTGCCGTCAAAGCATACGACGTCTATCACGGAAGCGATTATGGGTTTGAGAGTGTCCATGACGGCGACGTTCACCGTTTTGCCCGAATCCAGCTCCTTGTCCACTTTGGCCTTGAAATCGAGCAGCTGCTCCGCCACGGCGGCGTTAAGGGTGGTCATGGCCCCGGCACAGTTGGCCGAAGAGCCTACGG
>CAYWPV010000106.1:0-4760 GCA_964460265.1 uncultured Muribaculaceae bacterium
GGCTGCTTCTCGCTTCGGATGACCGCTATGCATACAGGCATATACTTGCCGTGACATTCACCAACAAGGCCACGGATGAGATGAAAAGCCGTATCATAAAGGAATTGGACATCCTTGCGCACGAGCCGGCCAAATCGGGATATTACAAGGAGTTCTCGGCGGAATTCGGTTCGGCGGCGGAGCTGAAGGCCAAGGCGGAGAACCTGCTTTTCGACATTCTGCACGATTACGGCTCCTTCTCGGTCAGCACCATAGACAAGTTCTTCCAGGGGGCGCTCAAGTCTTTCGCGAGGGAAATCGGGCAGTTTTCTTCCTATCAGATAGAACTTGACAAGGATTCTCTCATAAAGGAAAGCGTGGCACGTATGCTGGACGACCTGACGGTAAAAGATACCGCCATGCTTGACTGGCTCAGGGAGAGCGTGATAAACAAGATCATGGACGGCGGGAAGGAGAGTCTTGACAATGATCTTTTCAGTACCTGCAGGACGCTGAAGTCCGACATGTACAGGGAGGTGATCGAAAAAAACGGAGTGGATGAGGAAAAGTTCTTTTCCCGTGAGAACATAAGCGGACTGAGCAAAGCATGCCGCCGGTACCGTAAAAGCTTTGAAGGAAAGGTAAGGGACGCTGCGGAGAAAATAATCTCCGTTTTTCAGGAAGCCGGTGTCTCTCCTGAAGAGACAAGCCACGGATTCGCTGCGGGGCTGTATAAGTATATCGAAGATGCGGGGGCGGCCTTGAATGATTATCCGGGAGCCAGGCTCATGCAGTTTTCGCTTGACAGCGGGAAGTGGTTTCCGAAGAAGAATGCGAAAAAGTATCTTCCCCTGCTTGAAGGGGGCCTTAATGAACCTTTCAGGCATTTCGTGGAACTTTTCGGCCGGGAATACGAGGCATACAGGACCTGCGGCCTGATTGCGGAAGGAATGAACTACATGGGCCTCGCTTCCGAATTCAATGCCGAGTTCAACTCCCTTATGAGAGAAAAGAACGTGCTTAATATCGATGATTCCAATACATTGCTGCGCAGGATAATAGACGGCAGCGACGCACCGTTTGTCTATGAGAAGCTCGGAGTCCGCTACGACAACTTCCTTCTGGACGAATT
The DNA here is from genome assembly GCA_964460265.1 of uncultured Muribaculaceae bacterium. Classification (GTDB taxonomy): domain Bacteria; phylum Bacteroidota; class Bacteroidia; order Bacteroidales; family UBA932; genus Cryptobacteroides. The sequence continues at coordinate 1,112 of CAYWPV010000106.1, forward strand.
TCAGGATACATCATCGATACAATGGGAAAATTTCCGTCCCCTGCTTAAGGAGAGCGAGGCCGGAGGAAATGAGAACCTTATAGTCGGCGACATAAAGCAGAGCATCTACAGGTGGCGCGGCTCGGACTGGAATCTTCTCGGCTCTCAGGTCAAGCTGGATTTCCCGCAGGCCGACGACAGCGTGAGTCTGCGAAGCAACTGGAGGAGTTCTCCGGACATTGTCGGTTTCAACAACGGTTTCTTCGGATATGCTGCCGCCGCACTTGACGGGATGTTGGGCAATGCTTCCGGGGAGAACTTCGTCTCCGGGATATATGCCGATGTGAGTCAGGAGCCCATGATGAAGGGAGACGCTTCCCTTGATTTCGTTTTTTGTCCGGAAAATGAAGAGAACTTGGAGATACTGAAGGCGATACGCGGCTTCAGTCCGGGAGGACCGTCGGATTACGGAAAGATAGCCGTGCTTGTCAGGAGGAAGGAAATCGGTTCCGCCGTCGCGTCATATCTTATAGACAACGGCATTCCGGTGATTTCCGATGATTCCCTTAAGGTGAGGTCGTCCAAGGTGGTGAGGCAGCTGGTGTCGCTGCTGCACTATACGGCGGACAGTTCCGACAAGATAAACGCATATCTTGCCAATGAACTTGACATCACGGTTCCCGAGTCGTATCTTTCACTCCCCGATCTGGCCGAAAGCTATCTCAGGGAGCTCAAAAAGGGCAATCCCGGTGTGTTCGGAAACGAGACGCTTTTCATCCAGTCATTCATGGACTGTCTTCAGGAATGGACTTCCGCCAACGGCAACTCTCTTCCGGAATTCCTCGAATACTGGGAAGAAAATAAAGACGGTCTTTCCATAAGTTCCCCGAAAGATCCGGGAGCGGTGAGGATAATCACGGTCCACAAAGCTAAAGGACTGGAATATCCCTATGTGATTTTCCCCTATGTCGAGGATGTCGTTCTGGATACGGATGAGTCAGGGAGCTCAAAAAGGGCAATCCCGGTGTGTTCGGAAACGAGACGCTTTTCATCCAGTCATTCATGGACTGTCTTCAGGAATGGACTTCCGCCAACGGCAACTCTCTTCCGGAATTCCTCGAATACTGGGAAGAAAATAAAGACGGTCTTTCCATAAGTTCCCCGAAAGATCCGGGAGCGGTGAGGATAATCACGGTCCACAAAGCTAAAGGACTGGAATATCCCTATGTGATTTTCCCCTATGTCGAGGATGTCGTTCTGGATACGGATGAGTCACGGTGGTGTCATCCGGATGCCGAAGGGACTCCTCTTGAGGAATTCGGCGAAGGCGTTTACTATGTGAAACTTTCCGCCAAAAAAACATACGGGACCCTGTTTGCCGGGGATTATGAAGAGAACCGCCGTCTCATGTATGTGGATGCCTTGAACTTGATGTATGTGGCCATGACAAGGGCTTGCAGGGGGCTGTATGTCATCGGGAACAACAAGGGACGGGCAGGACGGAAAAACATGCGTGAGATATTGTATTCATATCTGGACAGCCGCAGAACGGATTTCATGGCGGATACGGTGAAAGATGAAAAAGGAGAGACGGAAAGGGAGCATTTCTCGCACGGTGCCGTCGCGGCGGATTCATGTCCTTCCGGGGGAAGCCCTCTGATTGAAGAATGGGAGTCGTCATATCCTTCTTTTCCTCTGAATGCCGCGGATGACGGCCTGGACGGCGGTTCCCGTGAGCGTGGCCGTCTCAGGACCGGCGGTTCCGGGGCTGATTTCTTCTCTGGGGATCTCTCGCCCCGGCTCAAAGGAATAGTCCTGCATGACATTCTGTCGTCAGTCAAGACTCCTTCCGATCTGGGCCCGGCCATAGATTCCAAGCTGCGGTGCGGAGATATTCCGGAGTCCATGGCAGAGGAATACAGGTCTCTGCTTTCAGCGAGGATTGCCTACGGCGCCGGTTTCGGATGGTTTCCTGACGATCCGTCCCTGGTGAGCAACGAACAGTCTCTGATAGATACGGACGGAGAAGTCTACCGTCCCGACCGCGTGGTGCGCACAGGTGCGGGTCTCGTGGTCATCGACTATAAGTTCGGAGAAGAAAAACCTGCATATATCAAGCAGATAAGGAAATATGCGGCTCTTTTCAGGGCAATGGGCCACCCGGATGTGAAGGCATGTCTGTGGTATGTTTATGAAAATAAAATAGTATATTTGCCCTGAGACAAAAACTTGACGGGATGAATTATTCGGATGCAGACGTAATATTGGAATATAATACTGAGAGAGAGAAACTTAAGATGCCCGAGTACGGACGTAACGTGCTCAAGATGGTCGAGAGGGTGGTGGCCATTCCTGACAGGGAAGAGCGTACGCGCCAAGCGAGAGCCGTAGTCAGGGTCATGGAACTTCTCAATCCTCAGGTGCATCAGGAAGAGAACTGGGAGCACAAGATATGGGATCATCTGTATTTCATCTCCGATTTCAAACTGGATGTGGACTCTCCATATCCGGTTCCGTCCATGGAAGAGCTGCATACGAAGCCCATGATGATTCCCCTCGTGAAGAAAAAAATCAAGGCGACCCATTACGGCAGGAACATCGAGAGTGTGATTGACCTTATCGCAGGGCTGGAAGACGGTGAACAGAAAACATCGCTTATCCGTTCCCTTGCCATATACATGCGCACCCAATATCTTATATGGAACAAAGACAGCGTGGCTGACGAAACCATTTTTTCTGACATTGAAAAGCTGTCCGACTACAGAATCCATGTTCCGGAAGGACTGAGCCTGTCGCGCATCTCTTCGGATGCGAATTTCTCCCGTCCCGGCATGAATATGGATTTCAACAATCCCAACCCGCCCAGGAGACAGAACAACGGTCAGAATCACGGCAGAAGAAAGAAATTTCAGAAAGGAAGATAACGGATGGACAAAAGAAAGCTTGTCAAGATTGCAGGGCTCGCAGTGGCCCTGTTCACCGTTTTTTCTCTCGTTTCGGCTGTTTCATATCTTTTCACATGGAAGGCTGATCAAAGCGTCATTGTTGATCCGCAGCGTCTCGATCCTTCCGTTGAGGTGGCGAACGCCGGCGGAAAAACGGGTGCGGGATGGGGCTGGCTGCTTGTAAGCAGATGGTTCGGACTGGGCTCTTTTGCCCTTATACTTGCTCTTGCCGTCATGTCCTGCAGGATGCTTTTCGGACGGAGAAACTTTTCTGCGGCCAAGACTGTCGCACTTGCTCTCACGGCCGGAATAGTTTCGTCTTTTGTCCTGGCTTTCATTTCGGTCCACACCGGTCTTGACAATGTGTTCGGAGGCGGCCTCGGCGGAGACTGCGGGAACGTTGTGATAGGATGGTCGGAGAATCTTTTCGGTTTCACGGTTACTTTTTTTGCCTTGGCGGTACTTATCGTACTGTGGTTCGTGTTTGCCAGCAGACGTTTTTCCGACTGGTTCGTGTCTCTGGGAGAGAAGAAAGCCGCGGATGTAGATAAAGAACGCACGTCGGTTCGGGAACATGAAGCTGCTGCTGCGGATTCCGGGAAGCGTGACTCGACCCGCGCACGAAAGGGTTTCACCTGGCTTAAGAAAGAACTTTCCGATGAAGCCCCGGAAACTTCCGGACCGGAAGAAAGCGACGATGCGGAGTCGGGTTCAAAGGTAGGTGA
>CAYWPV010000107.1:0-4749 GCA_964460265.1 uncultured Muribaculaceae bacterium
TGTTCATGCAATATCCCGCACCGCCGCACAGGTCCAGCATCCACAGACCTTTCTCGTAGTAACCGTAAGCGCCCTCTGGAGACGGACGGAAAATGATGCGGAAGTGTAATTCCTCACAAAAGTGGAATACATCTTTCCATAAGCCGCATAGAGAGAGCCGTCAGTCTGCGACAGCGGTATGCTGAATTTTTTGTCCATGTTCATGCAATATCCCGCACCGCCGCACAGGTCCAGCATCCACAGACCTTTCTCCCTCGTGAAGGAAACTTCCAACGCAGCCTTTCCTGCCGTGAAATCCAATTTCCTGGAAGGGTATTCATACGATGACAGGAAAAGGTACATCCCGGCCTCCGGCATGATGTTCCATGTGCCGTACGGTCTGCTGAACTGCATCACAGATTTCAAGGATGCATCTACGACACGGTTGCGGTACATCGTCTCGGAAAGGAGGTTTGTGAAACGGCCGGTCGGGGTGGACTCGATGACGTTCTCGTCTCCTTGTCTGAGTTCATAGGACAGTCCGGCCTCCAGCCCGGCGTCAAATGAGCCTCCGCTCAGTTTGTAAGCCCCGAAGGCCGACAGCTTCTGGTTCCACAACGTGGTTATGGGGGCTTCGTTCTGATTTATCAGATGACGGTCAATCATCAGGAATTCGTATTTCACACCGCTCTGGAATCGGTTTCCATCGAGAGAAGCTGCGACGACCGACACTTCTCCGCCGCGGCCTCTGTATCTCGTATTGGAAAATGTTCCCGTAGTCTCGAACCTGGTAAAATCCGAACCGATACCGGTAAGGTGAAACAGCACGGCATTGGCCCCGAGAGGGTCCACGAAATTCACCATCTGCTGCTGATGGTATTTCCGGTAGCTGACGCTTGCGGCAACGTACATGCCGCCCGTCAGGTATCCCCCGGAAGCCGTGAGCATTATGTCCGAGGTGATGTTCCTCGGACGCGGGTCGACCGTCCTGTATTCATGCAGAGCCCTGTAGCTTCCGGCAAAAGCATATACCAGATTCCCCGTTCTGTGCGAATATCCCCCATGGAAACGGTAGAGTTCTTTCTGCATATCGCCGCCAACAGAATCAGCCATGACATAGGGATACAGAATGTCAAAGTCCGATGTTTCATTCCACAGGACATTGCTTTTTTCTCCCCTCTGATATGACATGCCGCCGGCCACGGAGGATTTGCCGTCAAGGCGGAGAAATGATTCCGCATTGAACGAGCCTTGCTGAAGGCCGTCCCCTTCCTGCATGAGCATGGGCGTGTCTTCATGACGCATGTCGTAACGGAAGTCGACGGATGAGAATGAAGGCAGCACCGACAGCAGATCAGCGGACGGGGCAAATGCCGAGGCCGAGATATTCCCCAGCGAAAGCAGAGGATCGTTCCATGCCCGTGTCCTGACGGAAAGCCCCTTCACGGAGCCGTCTTCGACTTCACGTCCTTCCATACCGGCACATAAGAACATGACAACCAACGATATGAACAACGAAAGCTTTCTCATCTTACCATAAGCGTTAATTCCACCGTTTCTTCGTCCTCAAGCAGATTCACTGCACTGGTCGCAGAGGTGTACTGGGAACATCTGACGTTTTTTTCCGTCCCGTCGGCGAAGGTGGCCTTTCCGTCGAAACCGAGTGTATAGACCCCTTTCTGCACCTGGACGGTACAGTAACCGTTCACGAAAAGCGGGTATTCGTAGTTTTCTCCCGTGTTCATGTTACGGAAGAAGTTCCCCTTCAAGGCCGGATCTATCCTTATGGAAACCATGTTCCCCCCATCCGGAAGAACAGCATGGAGCGTCACGGTGGAGAACAGGTTCTGATCCGTGTTCTTCTCACAGGCCGTCAGAAGGGTCAAAGCCATGAATGTGTATGACAGTATTCTTTTCATATCTTAAAGTCAATTTCCATTCCGAAGTAGGGGACTACATTTCTCCTGACGATAGCGCCGTTTCTGTAATAGTTGGGTGTGACATCGAAAATCCTGTTGACATAGAGCGAGCAGGACACTTTGTCCTGATAGAGTTTTTTCGTCACTTTCAGATTGATGTTCATTCTGAACGGTTCTTTCATGAACTGGTACAGGGATGCCGTGTATTCCCTCACGAGCGAACGCAGGACGGCATCGTCCGCATCGGCCTCGGTGAAAGGATGAAGCACAAGCTTCTTGTCGAGGTATGACACAGGGTATTTGCTGTCCGGCAATGTCCTGCGCCCGCTGTACCATTCGCACTGGAAGGAAGTGGAGAAAATCAGCCCGAGACGGGGAATCTGGGTGTCGAACATTAGATTGCTTGTCAACGACTCGGAGTATGACCCGTCGTTCTTGTCGTACAGGCCTATGTAAGGATAGGTCTTTCCGTCGATTATCACGCTCGGCCTGTAATACTCGGGGACGCTGTTCATGTAGTCGGTACGGAACCATGCCCCGTTGGCGGTGATTTTGGTGTTGACGGCCTTTATCCTCTTGGAGTAGAAGGTGAACTCTATTCCGCGCTTGAGGGTACGGCTGCCATTCGACATCACGGAATACGCGGTAAGTAACGTGTCCGGCACGGAAGGAAGTTCCGCTATGTCCGGAGGTCCGGTCAGGGTGCCGATATCCACTCGGCTTGCATCGTAGCGCTTGTAAATCACCGACATGTAATCGGAGCCGTAACGGAATCCCGAGTCCATGTTCTCCCTGAACCAGTCTATTGAGAAAGAGAAGCCGTTCCATTGCACATCGTAGCCTATTTCCCATTTTATGTTCGATGCGGCCGACAGTTTGAAATTGGTGGGATCTATCCTGTAAACGTACAGGTTGATTCTGCGGAGATTGTTGTCGTCAGGCCAGTAGCTAAACTGGGGGATGTCGCCATAGACAGGGTCAGGATAGAGCATGTCCATGGTTGGGAATTTCGTATGCTTTCCCGCGCCTCCGTAAACAGCCATGTCAAGCTTATAGCCGTCAAGAAGCATGGCAGGAAGGTTCAGGCGGAGGTTTCCCCGCGGGTCGAGATAAGGTTTCATGTTTATGTCGTACCTGCTTCCTGCTCCGGCCATGGCGTTGAGTCTCAATCCGAAAACAGTTTCCACCTTGAATGCGCCAATCGGAAAGGCAAGGTTGTCTTCGGCATAGAGGGATAACTGATGCGTGGCCGGTATCTCACTGTACGGTCTGGGACGTACGGACATGGAGGTGGAGAAAGGACGGGACGTGTCGAATTTGGTGCCCGCTCCGTAGTTCTTGTCCATATTCCATTCCGCTCCCGCGTCTATCCTGTTGATTCCCTTGGAGAAAGACGCATCGGCGGATGCATGGGCATAAAACGGGCGTCCGATTACCTGAAGAGTGGCGTCATAGCGGGACGGGACGATTACGGCATCGTGCGGTCCTTCCTCCATGGCGTTGGAAACAGGAGATATGCGCCCGAGCATCACATGTCTCCAACGGTCGATGAGGTCTCTTTCATATGTGATAGAGGCATTGGCGCTGAATTCCTTGAAAATGCTTTCCTCCCGTCTGGAACGGATGGAAAAGTTGCCGCTCGCTGCGAATTTGTTGTAGTTGGAATTGTATGTTTCCACAGGGCCTCCGCCGTCATCCTTGTCCAGGTTTTCGTCCGACTTCTGGTTGTCAAAAGAACCCGTGTAGTCAAAACTTCCGCTGAAAGTCTTCAAGTAACTGTCGCCTGTCCAGGTCTTTCCCATTCTCCAGCTGCCGGTCAGCCTCTTCCAGTTCTGGCGGGTATCTCTCGGGTCGGCCTTGGAGTCAAGAAAGTTCAGGCTCATGTTCATGGTCAGGCGGTCATCTCTTCCGCCCCGCTCGAATCCCTTTCCGAGATAGACAAGTTTGCTATTCATGTCAGCCTTGAACCTTGCGTGAAGCTCCCTGCCTCCGGCTTTCCTCTTTATGTTGACAAGGCCGCTGGTGAGGTCCCCGTATCTGACCGATGCGATGCCTCGCACTATGTTTACAGATTCTATATCCTCCGTGGTGATTTCCCTCATGTCGGTCCCGTAGTTGACATAACTGCTGCCGAGTCCGCTGTACGCCGGGGTGGACTGGAGATTGGCGTCGTTCTGTACGGGCCTGCCGTCAATCATGAATTTCGTCCCGAGGGCAGATGTGGCGTAGTCGCTGTTGGTAAGGCTGTTGGCCGATCTGAGATTTATCAGGTTAGGTGTACTGAGGGCCGGATCATGAGCTATGCCGCCCGGAAGGAGCTCCAGCAAATCAGCGAAACTCGAAGGCTGGATATGCTCGATCGCATCCTCTTTTATGGTCGTCGTGGAAGTAAGGCCGTGGTTTTCCACCGCTGTCACCACTACTTCCTTTATGGCCATGTCGTCCGGAGTCAGAGCGAAATCCACAGTCTGCATACCGGGCGCAAGGCTGACCGTCATGGAAAAATCCTTGTACCCCACGTAGGAGATGTTCACATCGTATGTGCCCGGCTCTACGCCGTCTATCCTGTATTTTCCGTCTTCATCGGTAACCGCCCATTTTATGGTTTTTCCCTGTTTTTCCACAATTACAGGTGCGGAGGGAAGAGACAATCCAGTGGATTTGTCTTTCACTGAACCCGTCAGTCCGGAGAGACTGACTACCAAAGCAATTATTGCAAAAAGAACGTTCATTTGATTGCAAAAATAGAGTCTTTAAACATGGACTGCATTACCAATTTGTTTGTATTCCGATGTCCCGACGCTCGTCATCGGTTGGTATAAGACTGTTTTTATATTATTCTCTTATATAT
>CAYWPV010000108.1:0-4609 GCA_964460265.1 uncultured Muribaculaceae bacterium
GCCATTGGCAGATGCCATTCTCTCACGGAATCCGTGCTTGTTCACACGTTTACGCGTTGAAGGTTGAAATGTTCTTTTCATTATTTATTTTATTTTATTATTTTCCAATCAGGTCTGCAAAGTTAGACATTTTGCAATGAATTGCAAAAAAATCAGAATGCAACTACAAATTTTCCTTGAAAAAAAGAATCGGCCAGCCACTCCGACACCGGCCACACATCGGTTCTTCCACGAAATGAAAACTTCTTGCGCATGGCCGCAAGCTCGTTTTCCACATCGCCTCCCTTCAGGCATAACGTTCCCCGGGAGTACTTTCCTTTCACCCAAGGATAAAAATCTTCCAAAGAGGCCACCGCTCTGGACACGATGAAATCGAATTTCTCATCCAGAGTCTCCGCACGGGCATTGACAGTCGACACATTACCCAATCCCAAAGCTTCCGAGACCGCAGACGCGACCTTTATCTTCTTGCCGATGGAGTCACATAGCGTAAAGTGCGATGCCGGGAAAAGAAGCGAAAGAGGCAGCCCGGGAAACCCTCCTCCGGTCCCGAGATCAAGCACCTCCGCCCCTTCGGAAAGCAGCCGGTAATCTTCCGCCCTCCGGCTTTTCAGGTAATATGCCACACAAAGGGAATGCAGCACATGGTGGGAATACAGCTGATCTATGTCTTTGCGGGATATTACATTAATCTTCGAGTTCCACTCCGCATAAAGAGGGCCCATCTCCCGGAATTTTTCCATGACGGACGCGGGCAGTCCGGGAAATGCCTCCGACACTATGTCCTTAAATTCACAGAATTCCATAACCATTCATTCTTCAGCGCCCTGCATTGTTTCCGAAAGCATGTCCTTAGCCCTTCTTATCCTCGTCTTGACGGTGTTCAGAGGGATTCCGGTCTTTTCCGCTATCTCCTTGTAGCCCAGATTGTCCACGAAACACATTCTTGCAATTTCCTTGTAGAGCGCCGGAAGTCCGTCTATGCTGTCAATGAAGCTCTCGTGCAGCTGGGTTTTTATTATCTCGTCTTCAGGGCTTATTGACGGATCGGCCACCCTTGACGCATCGCTTTCTCCGCTGTCCATCGAGGAAGTCTCTATCCGCTTGACCCTGGCGTTTTCTTTGTCTTTGTAATCAAGGGCGGTATTCCTGGCAATGGTCAGGATCCATGTCGAGAAACGGGCGTCCGTCCTGTATGACGCAAGCTGCTTGAACGCCTTTTCAAAGGTTTCCATGCAGATGTCCTCTATCTCGTTCCTGTTCCTGATGATCTTGGATATCTGGGCACAGACACCGATGTGGTAACGCGCATAGATGGCGAAGTATGCCGCCTGGGAATCCTCGTCAAGAGCCTTCCTGACGAGCTGGGCATCATTGAAATCAGTGAGCTTCGAGCCAGTTCTTTCCATATCCGCATTCTACTGTCAACGGAACAGACAAGGCGATTACATGTTCCATCTCATTCACAACCATTTTTCCAAGAGCCTCTTCCTCGCCCGGAAACGTATCGAAAAGCAGTTCATCATGAATCTGAAGAACCATCTTGCTTCTGAAACCCTCCTCCCTGATCTTGTCGGCGACACTTACCATGGCAATCTTTATTATGTCCGCCGCAGTCCCCTGTATGGGGGCATTGACGGCATTCCTTTCAGCCAAAGACCGGAGAACGGCATTTTTTGCCTTGATGTCCGGCAGATAGCGCCTGCGGCCGAAAATGGTCTCGACATAGCCGTCTTCGCCGGCCTTGCGCACGGTTTCGGTGATGAAGTCCTTTATGGAGGGGAATGCTTCGAAATATCCGTCTATTATGCTCTTCGCTTCGGAACGGGAGATTCTGAGCCGCTGGGCCAGTCCGAACGAGGATATCCCGTACATTATGCCGAAGTTGGCGGTTTTCGCCACCCTTCGCTGTTCATCCGTCACATCACCGGGACTCACTCCGAAAATCTTGGCCGCAGTGGCACGGTGCACGTCCACACCGTTCCTGAACGCTTCCGTCATGTGGGGATCTTTGCAAAGATGGGCCATGATTCTCAACTCTATCTGGGAATAATCGGCCGACAGGATGAACCCGGCAGGGTCGGAAGGAACGAATGCCTTTCTTATCTCCTTGCCCCGCTCGCTGCGGATGGGAATGTTCTGGAGATTGGGATTGGACGAACTCAATCTCCCCGTGGCCGTAAGCGCCTGGTTGAAAGTAGTATGTATCTTGCCCGTAACCTGCGACACATAGGACGGAAACGGCTCCACGTATGTAGAAAGCAGCTTACGTACCTCTCTGTATTCCAATATCTTGTTTATTATCGGATGCCGGTCGGCTATGGCGGCGAGCGTCGCTTCGTCCGTCTGCCACGCCCCTCTTGGGCTCTTCTTGGCATGGGCGTCAAGGTGCAGCTTGTCGAAAAGAAGATTCCCTATCTGTCTGGGGGAGGATATGTTCAGGTCGGGTTCCCCGGCCATTTCCCTTATCTCCTTCTCACGAGCCGCCACTTCCTTTCCAAGTTCATCGGCATATATGCGTATCTGGGCAAGATCTATTTTCACCCCTTCGTACTCCATGTCGGCAAGAACCTTCAGAAGCGGTTCCTCCATGCTGTCGTAAAGGCAGTCGGCGGAGGTTCTCTTCAATTCTCCTTCAAGCACAGGCCGGAGCAGAACCATGGCGGAGGCAGCAAGAGAATCGTCATGCAGATCCGGCTCTCCGCTGTCGAACAGTGAACGGGATTCTTCAACCGGACCGTCCTGCTCTTCCAAATCCATGTCAAGATAGCGTTTGGCCAGAACGTCAAGCTTATGGCTTTTCTCCGGATCGGTCAGATAATGCATCAGCTCCAGATCCTCCAGTTTTCCGTTCAGAGCGATGCCGTTGTACCGCAACAGATTCAGTATGCGCTTAAGATTATATCCGCATTTGCTCAGAGATCCGTCCTCCAGAAGATTTCTGACCTTCGATGCGGCAGCCGTCACGGCAAAGCACCGCCCGTCTTCAGCGGCGGCCAGCGTAAGACTGTCTATCTCGGTAAAAAACCCTCCGCTTCCGGTTCCCGCGGTTATGGCGAACCTGCCGGTCCGTCTGACAATAGCCTCGAATTCATCTGCGGAGACCTTGGCGACTTCGACACGCTTTTTCGTCGACGGATTCTCCGGAGCTATTTTTCCAAGATATTTTTTCAGCGAATTGAACTCATACTTCTCGAACAAATCGGCCGTTTCGGCACGGTACACCTTGTCGACGGCCATGGCATCCAGCGACAGCTCTACCGGCACGTCGGTTTTGATTGTCACAAGCTCATGGCTGAGGCCGATATGGCTTCTGGCCTCTTCGAACATGGCCTGCTGCCTTGCGGACAGCTCGTCCAGATGAGCATAGATATTCTCCACGCTTCCATACCTGGAAATGAGCTTCGCCGCTCCTACCTCACCTATTCCCCTGACTCCGGGCACATTGTCCGCCGTATCCCCGCACAGGGTAAGCATCTCTATGACCTGAACCGGGTCTGAGATACCATATTTTCCTCAGACGGCTTTCCTGTCCAAAAGCACCCCGGGTTCACCTGCCTTCCCCGGCTTCAGCTGGAATATGTCATCCGTAATAAGCTGGCCGTAGTCCTTGTCAGGGGTCACCATGTATACCTTGACTTCCGGACTGCCGAAACGCTTGGCCACGGTGCCTATGACATCGTCCGCCTCAAAGCCTTTTTCCATCAGCACGGGAACATTCAGCGCACCGCACAACTCCTCGAGAGGCCCGAGCGCGTCTATCACGAGCTGGGGTGTCTCGGCTCTGTTTGCTTTATATTCCGGATAAAGCCTGTTTCTGAACGTACCTCCCGGAGGATCGAACGCGACTGCGAGATGTGTGGGATTCTCCTTGTCCACAAGTTCCAGCAGATAACGTGTAAACCCGTAAAGAATGGACATGTCAGCTCCTTTGGAGTTGATCATAGGTCTTCGGACAAAGGCATAATACATCTTGAATATCAAGGCATGCCCGTCAATGAGGAATAATCTGCCATTCATAAGGAGAAAAATATGAAAAAAGAGGACCCCTTCAAAAACCTTCCGGACGTCCTCTTTTCCGTGCGCGAGATGAGACTCGAACTCACACGCCGCAATTGGCACTAGCTCCTGAAACTAGCGCGTCTACCATTCCGCCACCCGCGCAAAGTGGATTGCAAATATATAAAAAATCTTCCAAGAAAAAGACCTGCTCCCTCTTTTTTCATCACATTCTTTTTTCCGGGACTGTTTTTACTCCGCACTCATCTATATGACGGCCCCTACAAACACCGTTCTCTCCCACCCGGCCGTCCTGAAGAGCACCTTCATGTCTGCAAAATCCACTTCCATTTCCAGATTATCCAAATCATCTTTTTCCCAGTCGTAACCTGCTGCGTCGATATACTCCCCTATGGCAACCGTTTTCAGTATTTCCGGCCTCCCGCGTCCGCCGGCATCCAGAACGTCCATCATGAGCGAAGGCCTCAGCTGACGGAGGAGATTTATTTCAAAAAAACCGTCGGCATCCGCCCTTACCTCTTCCGAATAAGGGCCTTCCGACACTGACCCTCCGGGAAGATAACCGTCCGTTTCCGAACGGAAAACCAAC
>CAYWPV010000109.1:0-4544 GCA_964460265.1 uncultured Muribaculaceae bacterium
AGCTGGTACCGGATTCAGTGGTCGAGGGCATGATCGACAATGCATTCAACACCATAAAGGGGGTCAACGGTTTTCTTCTTGACGGCTTTCCTCGAAATCTCTCCCAGGCGGAAGATCTTGACAAGCTTCTTGCCAAAAGAGGCGAGGAAGTCAGCGCAGTCATAGGCCTGATGATCTCGGACGAGCTAATCTACAAAAGAATACACGGCAGAGCAGCTGTCGAAGGAAGGGCGGACGATGCCAACAACGAAATCATTGCAAACAGGATAAAAACCTACCACGAGCAGACCGAGCCTCTCATCGATTTTTACAGGAAACAGGGAAAATATCACGAAGTTTCATGCGAAGAGGGCGGCATCGAGGAAGTCAGGGAAAGAGTCCTGGCCATGGTGGACAAACTGCAGCAATAATCTTTCCCCCTGAAAATCAAAAGTCTGACACTCCCCCGGTGCCAGGCTTTTTTTGAATCCATGGAAAAATAATTAAATTAGCAGACATTTGCTGGAATTAGTTGTATGGCAGAGACCAACTTCATAGATTACGTCAGAATTTTTTGCGCTTCCGGACATGGAGGGGCGGGCTCGTCCCACCTCCACCGGGCCAAATACGTCCCTAAAGGAGGGCCTGACGGTGGGGACGGCGGACGGGGAGGACATATAATCCTGCGTGCCAACCCCCAGTTCTGGACGCTCATCCACCTGAAATACCGCAAAATAATACGGGCAGAGAATGGAACGCCCGGAGGGGCTGCGCTATGCAAGGGAAAACAGGGAGCGGACATATATCTGGACGTACCAGTGGGAACGGCCGTAAAGGACGGAGACACGGAAGAGACTCTATTTGAGCTGATTACACCGGGGGAAGAAAGGATTCTGCTCAGAGGCGGAAAAGGCGGGCTCGGCAACAACAATTTCAAGAGCGCTACAAACCAGACTCCACGTTACGCCCAGAGCGGTGAGAACGGAGAGGAAGGGTGGTTCATTCTGGAGCTGAAAGTGCTGGCGGATGTAGGACTCGTGGGATTTCCGAACGCCGGCAAATCCACTTTCCTTGCTTCCGTCACTTCCGCAAAGCCCAAAATAGCCGACTACCCCTTCACCACTCTGGAACCGAATTTGGGAATTGTACGCTACAAGGAAGACAAGTCCTTCGTCATAGCCGACATACCCGGGATAATCGAAGGCGCTTCCGAAGGGAAAGGCATAGGACTCAGGTTTCTGCGACATATCGAAAGAAACTCCGTGCTGCTTTTCATGGTTTCGGCCGAGGAAGAGGACATTTCCGGCAGTTACAGGACTTTGCTTGAAGAACTGAAGAAATACAACCCTGAACTGCTTGCAAAAGAGAGGTTGCTTGCCATAACGAAATGCGACCTCGCGGACGGGGAAAGACGCAGACGGATAATCCGTCGCCTTCCCAGAAAAATTCCCCACTACTTGATTTCATCAGTCACGGGCGAAGGTCTGGAAGATTTGAAAAACGGACTGTGGTCTGCGCTGAACATATAAAATGACATATTTCCTATCAATACTCGAACATCTGGTTTCTCTCGACAAAGAAATCACGCTGGCCATCAACGGGACCGGTAACGGAATCTTTGACCAGTTCTGGATGCTTATGTCGGACAAGACCACATGGATACCGCTATACGTACTCACAGCCGTTTTTCTGATATGGAAATTGGGTCTGAAAAAAGCCCTCACGCTCTTCGTCATGTGCGGACTCACGATAGCCGCATGCGATCAGACATCTGAACTTTTCAAGTATTCGGTCGGCCGGTTAAGGCCGTGCTATAATACCGAACTGTTGGACGAAGGCCTTAGAGTCATGGAGAAAAGAGGCAGCCTGTTCGGCTTCTTTTCCGCACATTCGGCAGATTCTTTCGGATTCGCAGTCTGCACCGTCACGGCTCTGGGAGCATTCAGGAATAAATCCCTGTCGGGGGCAAAACTTTTTCTGCTTGCATGGGCGGCACTGGTTTCCATAAGCCGCGTGTTCGTCGGAAAGCACTACTTCGGAGATGTGATGATCGGAATCATGTTCGGCAGCCTGTACGGATTCGCATTCGGAAAGCTATACATTCTGGCATCCGCTCTTCTCGCAAGAAAGAAGGCGGACGGTGCATTTGCAACATGGTTGCATAAACATAGAGGTAACTTGGCTGCGTCAAGAAAACAAAAGACCTCTATATATGGAAACGGAAACTAAACAAAGTCTGACGAAAATCATAGCTTCGGCCTTCTTTCTGGCAGCGGCTTTTGTAATTGAAAAGACTTGCCCCGGACTCAAGACCTGGCAGCTTCTCCTGTTCTATCTTATTCCCTATTTCATCTCCGGCTTCGAGACGCTGAAGGAAGCGGCTGAAAGCCTCGTACATGGAGAGGCGATGGATGAAGATTTTCTCATGAGCATCGCCACAATCGGAGCATTGGCGATAGGATTCATGCCGGGCGCAGAAAACCAGTTCGCCGAAGCCGTATTCGTCATGCTGTTTTTCCAGGTCGGTGAGCTGTTCGAAGAAATCGCGGAAGGGAAAAGCCGGAACTCGATATCCGCACTCATGGACATAAGGCCGGACAGCGCGAACGTGGAAAGGGACGGGAAAGTCCTTACAGTCTCCCCTGATACGGTAAAGATCGGTGAAATAATCGTAGTCCGCCCCGGAGAGAAAGTCCCCATGGACGGTGTGGTGGCAGAAGGATCTTCAAGCATAGACACCGTTGCGCTTACCGGAGAAAGCGTCCCGCGGAGCGTACGCGAAAAAGACGACATCATATCCGGCTGCGTGAATCTGTCCGGGGTTCTCAGAGTCCGGGTCACAAAATCTTTCGGAGAGTCGACGGCATCCAAGATCCTTGATCTGGTGGAGAATGCCTCGGAAAACAAATCAAAAAGCGAGAACTTCATCACGCGCTTTGCAAAGGTTTATACCCCCATTGTGGTAGCCGCAGCCGTATTGTTCGCTTTAATCCCTCCTTTTTTCGCAGGCTGGGACACTTTCCCGACATGGCTTTACAGAGCACTGACATTTCTCATCGTGTCATGCCCCTGCGCTCTGGTAATCTCTGTTCCGCTCGCATTCTTCGGAGGAATCGGGGCGGCTTCAAGACATGGCATACTGGTGAAGGGCTCGAATTACCTGGAAGCTCTCTCCAAAGTAGACACCATGGTTTTTGACAAAACCGGAACTCTGACAAAAGGCGTGTTTCAGGTAACCGCCGTGCATCCTGAGAAAATTGACGGGAAAGAACTGCTGCATCTGGCCGCACACGTGGAAAGATTCTCGACCCACCCGATAGCGGTTTCTCTCAAAAACGCCTATCAGAACGAACATGACGGATGCAGAGTCGATGATGTCGAAGAGCTGGCAGGAGAAGGTGTAAATGCAAGAGTCAACGGAAAAGATATCTACGTGGGCAATTCCCTGCTTATGGACAAAGTGGGGGCTAAGTGGAAACCTTGCGAGAAGCAGGGCACCATAATACACGTGGCCGAAGGCAAAGAATACCTTGGACACATCGTCATTTCGGACCAAATCAAAAACGATGCGAAAGAAGCGGTTTCGGAACTGAAGAAATGCGGAATCCGCAGAACCGTGATGCTTACGGGCGACCATGAAGCCGTAGGCAAAGCGGTGGCGGAAGAAGTCGGGGTAGATGAATACCATGCAGAACTTCTTCCGGCGGACAAAGTAGCGGAAGTCGAGAAACTGCTGCATTCCATGCCGGCGGACAAGAAACTGGCCTTTGTAGGAGACGGCATAAACGACGCTCCGGTTCTGGCCAGGGCCGATATCGGAATCGCCATGGGAGCCATGGGTTCCGACGCAGCCATAGAGGCGTCCGACATAGTCCTCATGGACGACAAGCCGTCGAAGCTTCCGACAGCGATAAAGATATCCGGAAAAACGCTTTCAATCGCCTCGGAAAACACCACTTTCGCAATTGCCGTCAAAGTCATGGTCCTTGTTCTTGCAGCCTTCGGCATGGCTCCGATGTGGCTTGCCGTATTCGCCGATGTAGGCGTGACCGTCATAGCGGTACTGAACTCCATGAGGACGCTGAAAGCATAGACCGGTCCGAAGTTCCTCTACATTTTCTTTAAAGTAAAGTCAAAAACAAGGCCTTTGTCATTCCTGACGGAGATACTTCCGCCATGGAGCTGAACGGCATTCTTTACTATTGCAAGTCCCAATCCGGTCCCGCCGGTTCTTCTGCTCCTGCCCTCATCTACACGATAAAACCTGTCAAAGAGATGAGGGAGGTGATCTTCTCCGACCCCGATGCCGTTGTCTCTGAAACAAAAATGCCAGAACTCGCCTTCATCGCTGACGGAAACCTTTATCACGCTGCCGCCAGAATAGGCAATAGCATTGTCCAAAAGATTGCGGAAAATGCTGTAGACAAGAGTCTGGTTGCCGCTCAACTCTACGGGTCCCGACACATTGTCCTCAAAGACGAACCCCTTCTCCTTTATCTGAGGAGAAAGCTGCCCGGAAAGGTCAGAAATTATTTTGGCAACGTCAATCCTGCTGAACGTCCATG
>CAYWPV010000110.1:0-4422 GCA_964460265.1 uncultured Muribaculaceae bacterium
GGCCCGGTACCGTTTACTCCGCCACATCTGGCACACTTGGGACGCTGCATGTAACAATAGTTCGTTAATTTTATAGTTTTACGCTGCGGCAACGCCGTGGAATAGAAGTTTTCTGACTTCAAGTTCGGGAGTATCCCCTACATTAAAAAAATCTTTCTATCATTGCAACGTTATTCAGCAATGATTTGGTCGCGCCGACCGAAAGGCTGCAGCCATTTCTGCCGCACAAGAGTCCTCGCAACGTTGACTGAGGAGAGGGGCATGGTGGAGGCGAAGACCAGAGCCTCTTTGTTGCGGGCTTGGCAGTGGGAGTGACCATTGAACTGCTGAGTATCGCAGAATACAAACTCCAACTGGAAGCGGTTTCTGTAGATATAAA
Source organism: uncultured Muribaculaceae bacterium (assembly GCA_964460265.1). Lineage (GTDB taxonomy): Bacteria > Bacteroidota > Bacteroidia > Bacteroidales > UBA932 > Cryptobacteroides. The sequence continues at coordinate 380 of CAYWPV010000110.1, forward strand.
AGATGTCCGCTGCCGGCCACGAAACTCTCCTTGAAAAAGTAGGCGTCCGCGACGGTGAGATTGCAGATGGACAGCAGCAGCTTTGGTTGTGAGGGAGCATGCGTAGATACCATCGATAGAGGGATTTGGAATCTTCCATCCCTTCTGTGCATTTTGGCGTGCTCCTACGGACCTTGATTGAGAACGTCTGCTGATGGAGTCCTTGGCATCAGCATTCACGATGGAGATTCCGTGTATCTTGAACCCTTTCTTCATGGCATAGGCACAGCCGGACAAGAACCAGCCAAGCCCCGGAGTCTTCTTCCCCGCTTTGGAAATGTAGAAAGGGTCGAGGGCTATCGTGCTACGGGGACTTTTGATGGGAGCGAGGAAGTGTCGGTTGGACGAGAGGCAGTCGTCATTTCAGTATGCTATCCTCAAAGATATTGATTAATTGATTGAAAACAATTCCCCAGTTCCTTATGGACTGTGTAATCCGGAGCATTGTCGGTCACTCCAGTTGAAGTACATCAAAAATGTCTGTCCGGATTACGCGCTACTTGGCGATGAATACTAAATATGTCTATCAGGGATACGGACATAACGGAAAAAGAAGTATGTAAGGTGAATTGCAGATGGTTGCAATAATGGGTATTTGGCATACTGTTTCATGAGATGGATAGATATATTTTTGCTGTGGCATAATATATTATGGGATATGGCTTTGATTTTTTGACAAGAATCTTGAACGTCTGTCAACGATTCCGGTGGAGAACAGCTGTAGACGCAGGCTTGGCAAAGGCCTGAGCAGGTGTATCTTTTTTGAGATGCAGGCATCCCGAAACCGATGCCCGAGCGTAATGAGCGTCATTATGGGCAAAATCAAGTTTACAACGGGAATGTCCGAAGGAAAAAGAGTTAAATGAAAGAGATATATTTAAAATTTTAAAAAAGTATAAAAAATGTTAGAACATATGCAGAAAAGAAATGTGGCCCTGATTACGGGCGTGACCGGGCAGGACGGTAGTTATCTGGCTGAACTTCTGCTCGAGAAAGGCTATGATGTGCATGGAGTGATACGGCGTTCATCGGTGGATTACCGGGAGCGCATAGCGCATCTTGAAGGCAGGCCGATGTTTCATCTTCATTATGCCGACCTCGGAGACTCCATGTCGATAGTTGGAGTTGTACGTAAAGTCCAGCCTACTGAAATATATAACTTGGCGGCGCAGAGCCATGTGCAAGTGTCTTTTGACTCTCCGGAATTCACCGCTGACGTGGATGCGGTGGGGGTGCTGAGGATACTTGAGGCGGTGCGCATCTGTGGCCTTGCGGACAGCTGCCGCATATACCAGGCATCCACGTCGGAACTGTACGGCAAAGTGGAGGAAGTGCCGCAGAATGAAAACACGCCCTTCCACCCCTATTCTCCCTACGCCGTGGCCAAACAGTACGGCTACTGGATAGTCCGGGAATACCGTGACGCCTACGGCATGTTCGCATGCAACGGCATCCTGTTCAACCACGAGAGCGAACGCAGGGGCGAAACCTTCGTCACCCGAAAGATTACCCTGGCAGCCGCACGCATCCGTCAGGGCAAGCAGGACAAGCTCTACCTCGGCAACCTGTCCAGCCGCAGGGACTGGGGGTACGCCCGGGACTACGTGGAATGCATGTGGCTGATCCTGCAGAATGAGAAGCCGGACGATTTCGTCATAGCCACGGGAGTGCAGCACACCGTGAGGGAATTCGCCACGCTCGCCTTCAGCCATGTCGGCATCGACCTGGAATGGAAAGGCGAAGGAGCGGACGAGAAAGGCGTTGACAAGGCCACGGGGAAGGTCCTGGTGGAGGTGTCGCCCGATTTCTACCGCCCTACGGATGTGGTGAACCTCTGGGGAGACCCGACCAAGGCCAAGGCCGAACTCGGATGGAACCCGTCCAAGACCTCTTTCGAAGAGCTGGTCAGAATAATGGTGGAGAGCGACATGCGCAAGGTGGCTGCGGACGACGCCGCGTCCCGGGTGCGTGTCAATCTGGAGGAGTATCTGGAAAAAGGCATCGTGAAGTGATGTTGGACAAGAATTCAAAGATATATGTGGCCGGACACCGCGGACTTGTGGGCTCGGCCATCTGGAACAACCTGAAATCCAGAGGGTACGCCAATCTGGTAGGCAGGACCCATGCCGAGCTTGACCTCACGGACCAGACAGCGGTAAAGAAGTTCTTCGATGAGGAGCGTCCCGATGCGGTGGTGCTTGCGGCCGCGTTCGTCGGAGGAATCATGGCGAACTCCCTGTACAGAGCGGACTTCATCATGCAGAACATGAAGATCCAGTGCAACGTGATAGAACAGGCCTACCTGCATCATGTGCGGAAGCTGCTTTTCCTCGGCTCCACCTGCATCTACCCAAAGAACGCTCCTCAGCCGATGAAGGAGGACGCCCTGCTGACATCTCCCCTGGAATACACAAACGAGGAATATGCCATAGCCAAGATAGCCGGCCTTAAGATGTGCGAAAGCTACAATCTCCAGTACGGTACGAACTATATAGCCGTCATGCCGACCAACCTGTACGGGCCCAATGACAACTTCCACTTGGAAAACTCCCATGTGCTTCCGGCCATGATGCGCAAGATTTATCTGTCGGGGCTGCTGCACGAAGGAAACTGGGATGCAATCCGCAGAGACATGGACAGACGTCCCGTCAATCCCGACGACAGGCTTCGGGCTGTAATAGGCGAGGGGAACGTGGACGGGAACAGCCCGCGCGACCGGGTTGAAAAGGCTCTGGCCTTCTATGGCATCGAGGACAACAAGGTCACCTTGTGGGGAGACGGCTCTCCGCTCCGGGAGTTCCTCTGGTCCGAGGACATGGCCGATGCTTCCGTGCACATCCTTCTCAATGTGGACTTCTCCGACATCATAGGCGTGGAGAAGTACTCCAGCGTGTTCTACGGTGCGAAAACCGACGGAGAAGTCGATCGCGACAACTCCGAAGGCAGGGGAGGCGCGATTCCTTCTCTCGGCGAGATCCGTAACTGTCACATCAATGTCGGCACGGGCAAGGAGCTCACCATAAAGGCGTTGTCCCGTCTGGTGGCGGATGCGGCAGGGTTCGGAGGAGAAATCGTATGGGACAGCTCCAAGCCGAACGGCACTCCGCGCAAGCTCATAGACGTGTGCAAGCTCCACAGCCTCGGATGGCGGCACAAAGTCGAGATAGAGGACGGCGTGCGGCGGCTGTATGAATGGTACAGGGGAACCCTTGAGTGAGTTCCCCTGATTTGCATAAAAAGATGAGAGGGAGGCTATTTCCTGGTCTTGCGGCGGTGCGATTTCTTCTTCATGCGGCTTCTTGCCACGGCGTAGGCGGCACCGGCTACCACCACGATTATGACCACATAGACCCAAGCGCCCATGTTGTCGCCTTTTACCCTCTGCCACATTTCCAGCATTGCCTGGGTGCGGTCTCCCGAATCATGCATCATCGTGCAGCGGTCGACGACCGACTGGTCGGGGTACATCACGGGATCGAGACGGGCGTTCTCGGCCCCTTCGCCGAAGAAGTAGGCGGCGTTCACGCCCTGGGGGTACTCCGTGGAGTCGGACATGGCTTCCAGAACCTCCGGTGAGGCTATCACGCTCACATAGCCGGTGGCATCCATGTTGCGGATGGCGTTCTCCGGTTTGCACATGTAGTTTATGAAATAGCGGGCGGCCTTGGTGTTTTTGGCGTATTTCGGGATTACCCAGCCGTCGAACCAGTAGTTGCTGCCCTCGTCGGGAATGTTCCATTTCAGGGGCGTCCCCACTTCCTTGCCTTCTTCTATGGCCCATTTGGCGTCACCGCTCCAGGTGAAATTCAGCCAACCTTTTCCCTGAACCATTCTTTCCTTGCCGAAATCCTGCTCCCAGCCTGCGATGTTGCTCTTGCAGGATTTCAGGTAGTTTTCCACCATGGCGATGGACTCGTCGGAGCTGTCGTAGGCGAGCTGTTCCCTGGTGACTTTTCCGGATTTGATGTCGTCCTGCCTGAGCATCATGAGCAGCGGGCCGTACA
>CAYWPV010000111.1:0-4374 GCA_964460265.1 uncultured Muribaculaceae bacterium
GCGTTGGGGCATGAGATGCGGTGTATCTTTATGCCGCTGTCGCGTGTTACGAATCCGAAAACATCGTCTCCGAAAACCGGATTGCAGCATTTGGCCATTTTATAGTCCAGGCCTTTCAAATCCTTGGCATTTATGACCAGAATATCATCTCCGGAGTCGGCTTTGATTTCCGTCCTTTCCTTGGCGGCTTCGGCTTCGGCGGCTTTTGCCGCCGCCTCGGCTACCATCTCGTCATGTTCCTGGATGTACGTCTTTACACTGTTGACATCGAGTTCCTCTTCGGCGATGGCTGCATAAAAAGCGTGCAGGGTGGAGTAGTGAAGTTTTTTCATAAACTCCACGAGCATCCAGTCCGGAAGTTCCAGTTTCCAGTTTTTCAACCTTCTTTCCAAGATTTCCTTGCCCTCGGCGGCCTTCTTGTATTCTTCGTCATGAAGAGACTGTTTGATTTTGTTTCTCGCTTTCGAGGTGACGACAAAATTTACCCAGTCTGGCGACGGTTTCTGGTTTTTGCTGCTTAAAATCTCCACCACGTCACCGGTCTTCAGCTTTTCCTTTATGGATACGGCTTTGCCGTTAACCTTTCCTCCGGTGCATCTTATTCCGAGTCCTGAGTGTATGTTGAAAGCGAAATCCAGCACCGATGCTCCTTTGGGAAGGATTCTGAGTTCGCTGCTCGGCGTGAAGACGAATATCTCCTTTTCCGGCGGCTGCGGCAGTTCCTCGGGATTGATGGACATGGGATGCTCCAGGGTATATCTTACCGAAGACAGCCACCTGTCCAATGTGGCTTCATGCTTTATTCCTTTGTATGACCAGTGTGCGGCGTTGCCGTGTTCGGCCTCGTCATCCATTCTTTTCGTGCGGATTTGCACCTCGACATAGGCGTTGTCCTTGTTTTTTACGGTGATGTGCAGCGACTCGTATCCGTTGGTCTTGGGGTTGGTGATCCAATCTCTCAGTCTTGAGGTGTCCGGTTCGTATTCCTTTGTCACATAGGAATATACCTTCCAGCAGAGATCTTTCTCCGTTTCATGGTCATCATCGCAGTCGATTATGAAGCGGATGGCGAAAACGTCATATACGCCTTCGAACGGGACTTTCTGCGTTTTCATTTTCCTGAAAATGGAATACGCCGACTTGGTCCTTATCTTCAGCTTGTATTTGATGCCGGCCTCATCGAGGTCCTTCTTCAGGGGTTCGATGAATTCCTGCATCAGCTTTTCCCTGTCCTTCTCCGTAGCTTTGAGCTTGTTGGTTATGGCTCTGAACTGTTCAGGCTCGGCATAGGCGAGGTAGATGTTCTCCATCTCCCCTTTTATGTTGTAGAGTCCCAGCTGATGGGCCAGCGGGATATAGAGCATCAGGGTCTCCAGTATTTTTCTCTCTTTGGACAGTCCCGGGAACATGTCGAGGTGACGCATGACCTCAAGCCTGTCAGCTATTTTCAAGACGATCACGCGCGGGTCTTTGGAATACTCCACGATGAGCTTCTTGTAGTTCTCGGCTTCGAGTCTTGTATCTTTGGGTTTGATGGTGGCTATCTTGTTGAGACCGTCGACCATGGTCATCACGTCTTCCGGGAACTTCCATGCTTTTGTGTCCAGATCCGGATGTCTGCGCATTGATTCATGGAGAAACACTGCCGCGACACAGTCTGCCTCAAGGCCGATTTCGTCCGAGACAATCAATGCCACTCCCATCGGATGGGTAAGGAAGGGGGATCCGTCATATCTCACATCGTCTTTCAAGGCTTCGGATGCGATGCCGTAAGCTTTTCTGATAAGTTCTTTTCCGGAATCGCCGTAGTGAGGGAATTTTTCTTCTATAACGTCCATCTCTGTGCAAACATCTCGTTCTAAGATAGGTATTTTATTTCTATATTTGGACATGAAACTGGTTATTTTTGATTTGGACGGCACTCTTCTCGATACTATCGATGACCTCGGTTCCGCCGTCAATTCCGCCCTGGAGAAAAACTCTTTTCCTGTCCATCCGTTGAAACGGTATCCGGGCATGGTCGGACACGGAATCCGGAATCTTGTAGTGAACGCTCTTCCGGACCCGGTCAAGGCTGACGAATCCACGGTCGACCGTGTGCTTGCCGATTTCGTGGAGGGATACTCAATTCATATAGATGTACATACCCGTCCTTATCCCGGTATGGTGGAGCTCCTTTCGCGGCTGTCATCGCTTGGCTATGCAATTGCGGTAGCGTCCAATAAATTCCAGGCAGGCGCGGATGCCCTTGCGAAGGAATTTTTTCCCTCGGTCCATTTCACCGAGGTTCTAGGGAACAGGCCGGATGCTCCTTTGAAGCCCTCTCCGGATATAGTTTTCAGCATCATGCGGAAAGCCGGAATCCCGGAGTCCGAAGCGAGGAGAAACGTGCTGATGGTCGGGGATTCGGGAACGGATATCCGGACCGCCTCGAACGCGGGAATCCGTTCGGTCGCCGTTACCTGGGGATACAGGTCTGAAAAGGATCTGTCCGAAGCTGACTACATTGTGCGCAGCGCGTCTTCATTAGGAGATGTCATAGAAAAAGTTCTCGAGGAAGAACAATAGCATAAGCTGTGGAGGAAGGAAGCTTGTTTCGTGGAAGGGATCAGTCTTTCCAAACTTTGAGATATTCCTGCAGAGCCCACATCTCATCCCTATACTTTGCTGCCGCCGAGAAATCAAGTGCCGCGGCGGCTTTCTGCATTTTGCGTTTTGTTTCCTCGACGCTTTTCTCGACCTGTCCTCTCGTCATGGAGCGTATGACAGGGTCCTGAAGCACGGCTGCCAGATCGGCTTTGACATAGCCGTCGGCAAAGGCGGAATTGGAATCTCTTTTAGAGTCCATGCCGAGGCCGACGCTGATTTTCCCTTTGCCGAGTTCTTCCGGACTTGGGATATATACAGGATTCTCGTAGGAGTTCGGGGCCGCTATCTTGCCCTTCGATTCAGACAGCTCTCCGGCAAGCGGATTCTCTTTTACCCCGACCTGTTTTGGTGTTATGTGGTGCAGCTTGTTGTATTCCATCTGCTTGGCCCTGCGCCGGTCTGTCTCATATATGGTTTCCCTCATGGACTGGGTAATCGTGTCGGCATACATTATGACGAGTCCGTGGATGTTTCTGGCAGCTCTTCCTGCGGTTTGTGTCAGAGCGCGGCCCGATCGCAGAAATCCTTCCTTGTCGGCATCCATTATCGCGACAAGCGATACGGACGGAATGTCCAGCCCTTCTCTTAGAAGGTTCACTCCTACAAGAACGTCGAACATCCCTTTTTTGAAATCCTCGATTATTTCTATCCTTTCAGTCGTGTCTATGTCGGAATGGATGTATCTGGAACGGACGCCCATCTTGTCGAAATAGTTGTACAGTTCCTCCGCCATGCGTTTCGTTAGCGTGGTTACCAATATCCTCTCATCGACTTCGGCTCTTTTCCTGATTTCTTCCATCAGGTCATCGACCTGGTTCTTGATCGGACGTACCTCAATGGGCGGATCAAGCAGGCCGGTAGGCCTTACTACCTGTTCCACCACCAGGCCTCCGGACTTGTCCAGCTCATACTCCGCCGGCGTAGCGCTTACGAATACCTTCTGCTTTGTGATCGTTTCGAATTCGTCAAATGTCAGCGGGCGGTTGTCTGCGGCGGCAGGGAGTCTGAATCCGTATTCTATGAGTACGGACTTTCTGGAGTGGTCTCCTCCGTACATGGCTCGGATCTGGGGGATCGTCACGTGGCTTTCATCTATGAAGGTGATGAAGTCATCGGGGAAATAATCTATGAGGCAGAACGGCCTTTGGCCCGGTGAGCGTCCGTCAAGATAACGTGAGTAGTTCTCTATTCCAGGGCAGTAACCCATCTCCTTTATCATTTCCAGATCATATTCTACTCTCTGTTTCAGTCTCTTGGCTTCCAGAGGCCTTCCGGTTTCCTCAAAAAAAGCCATCTGCTTTACAAGATCGTCCTGGATCTGGCTCACGGCCTTTATGCTTCTTTCCTTTGTGGTCACGAAGTTGTTGGCCGGATAAATCGGCACCTCGTCCAGACTTTCCAGCCTTGCGCCCGTGACGGGGTCTATCAGCGAAAGGTCTTCGATTTCATCTCCGAAGAATTCGATCCTTACGGCTTCATCTGCGCCACCGAGGAAAACGTCCACGGTATCTCCTCTGACCCTGAAGGTCCCTCTTTTGAAGTCGGTCTCCGTCCTGCTGTAAAGGGCATCCACAAGATGATACAGCAGCCGTGTCATGCTCCGGCGTTCTCCCTTTCTGACCGTGACTGTCTGATTGTGGAAATCTTCCGGATTGCCGATGCCGTAAAGGCAAGATACGCTGGAAACCACGATTACGTCTCTCCTGCCTGACATCAGTGCCGAGG
>CAYWPV010000112.1:0-4346 GCA_964460265.1 uncultured Muribaculaceae bacterium
GGCTCGAACCCACGACACCCAGAACCACAATCTGGTGCTCTACCAACTGAACTAAGGATACCATGTTGGATTTGCAAAGATATAAAGATTTTCTTTACTTCAAAAAAAAATCGGATTTTCCTTCTGGCGTATGCAATTCTTGCTCACCTGGCCTTTGTGCCGCTGGGATGGCACAAAATCTGGATGTCTATCCCGTCGACCTTGTATCCTCTGAACTTCTTCTTTCTCAGCCTTTCTTTTATCATGGACATGAGTTCGTCATCGATTACGTCTTTGTAGCAGTTGTTCACCGTGTCGTACAGGTGTGCATGGTCGAAGGTGTTGACGTCGAAATACATTTTGCTGTTGGAACTCATTCGGCGGGTGTACAGTCCTTCTCCTGACAGCCCGAGCAGGATGTTGTAAACGGATGCGACGGTGACTTTTGTGTCGCTGTTCTTTTCTATCTGAATGGCAACCATGTCGGCGCTTGCATGCCCGAGTTCGAGCATTGCTGCGTGAACGGCAAGCCTTTGCGGTGTGCTCTTCAGGCCGTGATTTTTGAGAAAAAGCTTGAACTCCTCTATATCGGGAGGGGTTTTGGATGCTGTCTTCATGATAGTCCCTTAAGTTTCCGCAAATATACAAAATATAATAATTCCAATTTAAAATTTTTGCATTTCCTGCTGCCTTTAATTGCACGGCGGTGCGGGCGTTTTGTCGAGGAGGGGAGGAAGTTGCAGGATTTAACGCTTAAAGTGTTATATTTGTATTCTATATGGAGTATTACGATTCGATATGGAAAAGCTTAAGATATTGATAATCGGATCCGGCCCTGCCGGCTATACCGCCGCGATATATTCTTCCAGGGCGGGGCTCACCCCTGTCCTGTATGAAGGCATGGAACCTGGCGGACAGCTTACTGCTACCACCATGGTGGAAAACTATCCCGGATTTGCAGAGGGAGTGGATGCCAACGCTCTCATGCTCGCCATGAAGGAGCAGGCGAGCCGTTTCGGAGCGGTGATAAGACGCGGCAGAATCAAATCCATTGACCTTTCTTCCAGACCGTTCAAAGCTGTGGATGAGAAGGGCAACGAACTTGAGACGGATACGGTCATCATAGCCACGGGGGCGTCTGCAAGATACCTTGGACTTCCTTCGGAGAAGGCTTTCAGGGGGCTGGGCGTGTCGGCTTGCGCCACATGCGACGGGTTCTTCTACAGGAAGAAGATCGTAGCCGTGGTCGGCGGAGGGGATACGGCATGTGAAGAGGCTTCGTATCTCTCCAATATCTGCAGCAAGGTCTATATGATTGTCAGACGCGATGTCCTCAGGGCTTCAAAGGTCATGCGGGAAAGGGTGGAAAAAGCCCCGAACATAGAGATTCTCTGGAACTGCAACACTCAGGAAGTGCTTGGCAATGAGAACGGAGTTACCGGCGTGAGACTCGTCCGAAAAGATGGAACTGTTTTTGATGTAGCCGTGGACGGATTCTTCCTTGGCATCGGGCACCATCCCAATTCCGAGCTCTTCAAGGAGTGGATAAAGACGGATGCCGACGGGTACATCCTTACCGACGGGAAGAGTTCCAGAACCAATGTGGATGGTGTCTTCGCTGCAGGAGATGTGCAGGATCCCAGGTATCGGCAGGCTATAACGGCCGCTGCGTCGGGATGTCGTGCCGCTTTGGATGCGGAGCAGTTCCTTTTGGAGCAGAATTGATTGAAGATGAATAAATTACTTAGAATTACAATCGTGGCACTCGCCTCAGCGGCAGCGGTGGTTTCCTGCAAATCACAATATGATGCCGTGCTGAACAGTTCGGACACTGATTTCAAATACAATTCGGCGTTCGATTATTTCAATTCAGGCAAATACAACAAGGCCGCCGCGGTGTTCGAGTCTCTGTCATACATGACGAACGGATCTTCCAGGGAAGATACGGTTCAGTATTACTGGGGTTTGAGCAACTACCGTCTGAAGGATTACTATACAGCCGAGACCAATTTCGGCAAATTTGTGGACAACTATCCATTGAGTCCTTTCGCCGAGGAGGCCAGGTATCTGAGGTTGGACTGCCTTTACAGGCAGACACTGCGCTATGAGCTGGATCAGACTCCTACCTATACCGCCATTAACAACATAAACGAGTATCTGAAGGACTATCCGGACAACACACATCAGAGCGACTGCTACGCCATGCTCAATGATCTTGGCGCACGTCTCGACAGGAAGGCTTACGAGGCGGCGCGTCTTTACTACAGGATGGAGGATTACAAGGCGGCGCGCGTGGCGTTCCGCAACATTCTGAAGGACGATGCCGACAATATCTATAGGGAAGATATCCTTTACTACATCGCCAAGTCCTCCTACAGGTATGCATATCTGAGCGTGAAGGCGAAGCAGAGGGAGCGTTATCTTACTTTCGCGGATGACTACCTCAACTTCATAGGAGAAATCCCTGAGTCCCCTTACAGAAAAGAGCTCGATGCTCTGTATGCCAAAGCGCAGAAGGCTCTCGGCAACTATGCCGGTTCCGATGAGGATCTTAAAGACGACAAGGCCCTGGAGAAGCAGGGCCGGGCAGTGGAGAAGGCGCGGGACAGGCAGGAGCGAAAAAAATAATTTTTTGAAACTTTCGCGTGCTGCCGGACGTATCTTTTAATAGATATGGAGGAAGACTCCCTTTCCGCCCGACGGATGGACGGGACGGAGAGTTTTCCCCCGTCCGATGAAAAGAATTGTCAAATGCATGGATGTTCTTGCTGACGCAACCGGAAAGGATGTCCTGCGATATGGAAAAATGAATATGGATAGAAAAAATGTCCCCACAAATACCGTCACCCGTGACGTCAAATATCTTGCGGAGCCTACGGGCAACATCTACGAGACGGTAGTAATCCTTTATAAGCGGGCCAACCAGATTGCCGCGGCGGAGAAAAAGGAACTCACCAAGAAGCTCGACGATTTCAAGAACGAACGTGATACAATGGAGGAAGTTTTTGAAAACAGGGAGCAGATTGAAATCTCCAAGTTTTATGAAAAGCAGCCTAAGCCGGCTCTGATAGCGATAGAGGAGTTCAAGGCAGGCGAGCTTTACTACCGCATGGCCGGTCATGACGCTCTCGATCAGGAAAAAATTTCCGATCAGAAGCAGAAGTAAATTCCGGGGCGATGCTGAAATCTCTTCAGGTCCGGAATTTCGTACTTATAGACTCGCTGGATATCTCATTTCCTGCGGGTCTTAGCATTATTTCCGGGCAGACTGGAGCAGGAAAGTCCATTCTTCTGGGTGCCGTCTCCCTGGTGCTCGGCTCCAGGGCGGATTCTTCCATGGTCGGAGAGGGAGGGGATTCGTGTGTGGTGGAGGCGGAGTTCGAGACTGGTGACGATGCCGTCCGTTCCATCATCGACAGCGAAGATCTGGACTGGAACGGCGGACGCCTTGTGATAAGGCGTGTGCTGAACAGGAGCGGCCGTTCCCGTTCTTTTGTGAACGATGAACCTGTGCAGGTGGCATTGCTTTCACGCATCGCTTCGAGACTCATTGACATACATTCGCAGCATCAGAACCTGCTTCTTTCCGACAAGAAGTATCAGCTCTCCTTGCTTGACTATTATGCCGGCAACCGTGAGCTTCTCGCAAAGTACCGCGCATTGTATTCCGATTTGGCTGCCGATGAAAAGAAAGCTGCCGCGCTGAGCGCGGAGATAGAGGAACTTGGACGTCAGAAGGATTACAACGAGTCCCGTCTGGGCCAGCTGGAGGCCGCCAAACTCAGGAACGGCGAGCTTGAAGAGATAGAGGAGGAACAGAAAAACCTTGCCAACGCCGAAGAGATAAGGGACAGTCTTTACACAGCCGAAAATATTCTCGATCCGGGAGAGGAAGAAAGCGGACGGGAATCTGTGGACTCTACGCTTAAGGAGGCGGCGAAGCTGCTCGAAAAGGCCGGGCGTTTCGTCGCGAGCGCTTCCGATTTGTCCAGGCGTCTGGAATCGGCGAGGTTGGAAATCGATGACATTCTGGACAGCCTCAGGACGCTTGAGGCCGGGGTAGTCATCTCTCCTGAGCGTCTGGCAGCCGTGGAGGCAAGAATGGCTCTCCTTTATGACCTCAAAAGCAAGTTCCGCTGCCCGGACATTCCGTCACTGATCAAGGAAAGGGACAGGCTCTCATCCATGGTTCTTGGCGGAGAGGAGCTTGAGGAAAAGCTCAGGAAACTCAAAGAGAAGATAGATGCCGACAGGATGAAACTCAGGGAGTTGGCCGATGAGCTGCATGAATCGCGTGCCTCCGCCGTTCCGGCATTTTCTTCCGCTGTGCAGGACCTCATCCGTTCTCTGGACCTTGAACAGGCAGT
>CAYWPV010000113.1:0-4274 GCA_964460265.1 uncultured Muribaculaceae bacterium
GTACAGCCGCCGTACTGGACAAGATTCCCTATGCACCGGCCTGGTTCGACAAGGACGCGTTCACCGACAAGAATCTGAGATTCTTCGCATCGGAAATCATCAGGGAAAAGATTTTGCTCAATTACGGTCAGGAAATCCCCTATTCCTGCGAAGTCGCCATCGAGACCTTCAAGGAAGGCAAGGAACGCTACGACATCGGTGCAATCATCTATGTGATGCGTGACTCCCAGAAAGGGATACTGATAGGCAAAGGAGGGTCGGCCCTGAAAAAACTCGGCACGGAAGCCAGGCTTGAAATGGAAGAGTTCTTCCAAAAGAAAGTTTTCCTGAGCCTGTTCGTCAAGGTGGATCCGGACTGGAGAAGCAGCAGGAAAGAACTAAAGAAATTCGGATACGAAGAATAAGCAAAAGGATGACAGATGAGCGACAGATACGATGACATAGAGAACGACGACATAAACGAAGAGCCGATCGATGACAATACTGAACCTTCGGGCAAGTTCTCGAAACTGCTCGGAGAAGACAGCCGCAAGTACAAGCTGTCAGGGATGTTCAAGGACTGGTTCCTTGACTATTCATCGTACGTGATTCTCCAAAGGGCCGTGCCTCATATCGTCGACGGGCTCAAACCGGTGCAGAGAAGAGTTCTGCACGCCATGTACAGAATGGACGACGGTAGCTACACCAAGGTCGCCAACATCGTGGGACAGGCCATGCAGTATCATCCGCACGGAGACCAGTCCATCCTCGGAGCCTTGGTGCAGCTCGGACAGAAAGGCTACGCCGTTGACTGCCAAGGTAACTGGGGAAACATCCTCACCGGGGACAGCAACGCCGCGCCAAGATACATCGAGGCAAGGCTGAGCAAATTCGCCAAGGAAGTCATCTTCGATCCCAAGATAACGAACTGGATGACATCCTATGACGGACGAAACCAGGAACCTACCGAACTTCCCGTGCGCTTCCCTCTCCTGCTCGCCCAGGGTACGGAAGGCATAGCCGTGGGCATGGCATCCAAGATCCTTCCGCACAACTTCAATGAACTCATAGACGCGTCCATAGCCATTCTCAGGAACCAGCCTTACGAGATTTTCCCCGACTTTCCCACAGGAGGTCTCGCCGACTGCGGTAAATACATGCAGGGACGCAGAGGCGGCTCCATAAAGGTGCGTGCCAGAATCGGAAAAATCGACAAGAACACCGTAGTCATAACGGAAATCCCTTACGGAAAGACCTCTGAAATCATCAAGGATTCCATAATGAGGGCGAAGGAAAAGGGCAAGATAAAAATCAAGAAGATCGAGGACATGACCACCGACAAGGTGAACATCATAATCCATCTTCCCAACGACGTGTCACCGGACATAACGATTGATGCCCTGTACGCTTTCACGGACTGTGAATCCACCATAGCTCCGAACGCTTGCGTCATCAAGGACAACAAACCGCAGTTCCTTTCTGTCAACGACATACTCGAATACGACACGGAACACACCCGATACCTTCTCGGAAAACAGCTCGAAATAAAGCTCGGCGAACTGGAAGACGAGTGGCACTACAGTTCTCTCGAACGTATTTTCTTCGAAAACAGGGTTTACAAAATCCTGGAGCAGGACCAGAAGACATGGGAGATACAGCTTGACGAAGTCTTCGCCAAGATGAAAGAATATCAGGGACTGCTGCACAGAGACATTCTCATGGAGGACATACTGAAGCTCGTCGAGAAGCCTGTCAGAAAAATCTCCAAATTCGACACCAAGGCGGTCGATGAGAAAATCAGGGACATAGAGGAACAGATCGGCAAGGTGAAACACGATCTTGACCACCTCACCGAATACACAATAGAATGGTTCTCCTCTCTCAAGAAAAAATATGGCAAGAACTTCCCGCGCCTCACGGAGATTACGGGTTTCGAGACGATTGCGGCCACAAAAGTCGTGAACAACAACGCAAAACTCTACGCAAACTACGAAGCGGGATTCGTGGGAATAGGTCTCAAGAAGGATGACGGAGGTGAGTTCGTGGGCGAGTGTTCGGACCTGTCGGAAATCGTGGTGATAGGGAAAGACGGAAAATACCGTATCGCCAAGGTGAGCGACAAGGCTTTCTTCGGTGAGAACCTGCTCTACGTGGGCTTTTTCAACAGGAACGATGAAAGAACCATATACAACGTGATCTACAGGGACGGAAAGGAAAGCATCTACTACGCCAAGCGTTTCGCCATCACCTCCGTGACACGTGACAAGGAATATGACATAACCCAGGGCAAAAGCGGGTCCGCGATCCTATGGCTGTCGGCAAACCACAACGGTGAAGCCGAAACCGTGAAAATCTGCTTCCGTCCGCGTCCGAAACTAAAGAAAAGTTCCATCGAATATGACTTTTCATCTCTGGCCGTAAAAGGCAAATCCTCCCGGGGTAATCTGGTCACCAAATTTGCAATCCAGAGAATCCAGCTCAAGACCAAAGGCGTATCCACAATAGGCGGTAAAGACATCTGGTATGACCCGGACGTACAGAGACTCAATGAAGACGGCAGAGGGGTATTCCTCGGACAGTTCAGCGGAGACGACAAGATCATAGCGGTTTTCCGGGACGGAACTTTCTACACCACAAGCTACGACTTGAGCAACCGCTACCAGGGAGATATTCTCACCATAGAGAAGTACGACCCAGACAAGACATTCACCGCCCTGTACATGGACGGTACTGCCAAATCATTCTATATCAAACGTTTCTCCTTCCCGGAGAGTGAAAACACACCCCAGCTTTTCATCTCTCCCGCCAAAGGATCCTATCTCGTGGCATTGTCCGGGGACAGATTCCCCCAGGTCCTTGTGACGTTCGCCGGAAAAAAAGAAGATGCCAGACTGGACGCCGAAGAGTTCATAGCCAAAAAGGGATTCTCCGCAAAAGGGAAAAGATGCAGTTCCAATGATGTAAAAAAAGTGGAATTCATCGAGCCTCTGCAGAAGGACGTACCGCAGCAGGAAGAAGAGAAAATGACGGCAGACGAGGACATCCCTCGGACCGGTGCCCCGGACAGCGATACGGACGGAAACGACGGAGAACCGGAAGAGCCGACACTTTTTGACATTTAGCCGGACAGGACCATGATCATTTCTTTGTCAGGATTTATGGGCAGCGGGAAAAGCACCGTCGGAAGGGAGCTTGTCAAATTGCTGCCCGGTTACAGACTCATAGACCTGGATGAGTATATAGAAAGCAAGGCAGGCCGGAGAATTACCGACATCTTCGAAAAAGAAGGGGAACAGACATTCAGAGCCATGGAGAAGCGCGCCGTGGATGAAGTACTTGCGGAATCTTTTCCTGACAGCGGCATCATCCTGTCTCTGGGCGGAGGAACCCTCACAGACCCGTCCGTGGCCGGGAGAATAGCAAATGAGACTGATAACTTCTACCTGAGAGCCGGCATAGACACTCTCGCAGGCAATCTGGAGGGGGCATCCGAAGGCAGGCCCATGCTCAAGGGAGACAACCTCAGAAGCAGGATAAAAAAACTGATGGACCAAAGGAGCGGAGTCTATGAAAGGACGGCCGCCCACATAATAGACACCGACGGCAGAGACTGCGCGGACGTGGCCGCGGAAATCGCATCTCTCCTGAAGAAGGTCAGATGACGCCGTCCGTCCTTTTCTTTATGTCCTTGAGCCTCAACTGTAAAGTGGAAGCTCCTCTGTAATAGTTCTCCACTATATAATAGCATACGTCCACCGGAAGGCCGTCCCTTATATGCTGTTCAAATCCATCAGCCATGTTGAAACCTATGGCCGGCACGGAACGGTACGGCTCGGACTCCTGGATAAGTTCAAGCTTCAGATGCTGTCCGGCCGGGCCCACCTTCCTGCCGTTTCCGTCATCGTAGACATTGTCCGTCTCGAACACCGGGGAAGTATTGCCGGGACCGAAAGGCTGGAACAGTTTGAGAATCCTGAAGAACCTCGGGGTTATCCCCGAAAAGTTCAGTTTTGCATCTATCTCCACCACCGGCACGGCCATGTCCGGATTGAGGTGCTCGCCCACATACTTTTCTATCCTCCTTGTGAACTCTCCGAGATTCTCTTCCTTCATGGTGAGACCGACGGCATAGATATGTCCTCCGAAATTCTCCAGCAGATCGGAACAGCTTTCAACCGCGTCATACAAATCGAATCCGCCTGCACTGCGCGCCGAGCCTGTGATGAACTCATTCGATCTGGTAAGCACGAAAGTAGGTTTGTAATAAGCCTCCACAAGTCTTGACGCCACTATAC
>CAYWPV010000114.1:0-4178 GCA_964460265.1 uncultured Muribaculaceae bacterium
GCTCCAGCCTGGCCTTCTTGGCTATCTTGTCCTCGCCCTCGTCCGCATCGTGCTCAAGATGCCCCACGTCCGTAATGTTGCGGACATAGCGTACCTTGTATCCCAAATGTCTCAGCAGCCTCTGAAGCACGTCAAAGGTAATTCCCGGCCTCGCATGGCCGAGATGCGCGTCTCCATAGACCGTAGGTCCGCATACATACATCCCCACATGGCCCGGATGTATGGGCTTGAAGAGTTCCTTGCGGCGGGACATCGTGTTCGTCAGAAAAATATCTCTCATATTCTCATTTCTTTCATCCGTGCGAATATACGTATTTTTACCTTATCTTTGTTCTCGGAATGACAGCCCGTCATCTCCTGACTGACAGCATGGACTTTTATTTTTAACACAATATGGCAAAGATTATCAGCGGAAAAGAGCTTTCCGCCAAAATGAAGGCCGAGATGGCCGAGAAAGTCGCCGGATTCCCCGCGAAGTACGGCAGAGTCCCCCATCTCGCGGTAATACTCGTCGGAGACGATCCGGCGAGCCACTCCTACGTCAAGGGCAAGGCTAAAGCCTCGGAAGTCGTCGGCATAAAGAACACCACCATTCTCCGCCCGGCGGACATCAGCGAAAAAGAGCTGCTCGACATCATAGCCGAACTGAACGCGGACGAAGGCGTTGACGGGATACTCGTACAGCTCCCGCTGCCCAAGCACATCAACGAGGAGAGAATCATCTCCGCCATCGACAAATCCAAGGACGTGGACGGTTTCCACCCCCTGAACGTGGCCGCCCTGTGGATGAAACAGCCCTGTACCGTGGCCTGCACCCCCAAGGGCATCATAAGGATGCTCGACGAGGCGGGCGTGGAGATCAGCGGCAAAAGAGCCGTCGTCATCGGACGCAGCCAGATAGTCGGCCTGCCGGCATCCAAGCTTCTGCTCGACAGGAACGCCACCGTAACCATCTGCCATTCAAAGACCAAGAATATCGGAGAGATTACCAGACAGGCTGAAATCCTTGTCGTGGCGATAGGCAGACCCAAATTCGTGACTGCCGACATGGTTTCTCCCGGCACCGTGGTCATCGACGTGGGCGTGAACAGGAATCCGGAGACCGGAAAGCTTTGCGGAGACGTGGATTTCGACGGCGTGGAGCCGAAGGCATCCGTCATCACTCCCGTCCCCGGCGGCGTAGGCCCCATGACCATCACATGCCTCATGGAAAACACCATAGAGTGCTTCCTCAGAAAGATGGACAAGAAATAATCCCCTTCTACGACATGAATCCCGCGCAGTACTTGCCGCGGGATTCATGGATAAAAAACCGCTGAATCATCATGAAATCCATTATAGGCATAGGAAATGCCTTGACAGACATCCTCGCAGTTCTCCCCGATGACAGCCTGCTCCAAAGATTCCATCTGCCCAAGGGCAGCATGCAGCATGTCGACATGGAAACGGGAGACAGGATATGGTCCGTCCTCAAGGAGCGCGGAGTAAAATACGTTCCGGGCGGTTCCGCAGCGAATACCATCACCTGCACGTCCATCTTCGGAATGCCTTCCGGCTACATAGGGAAAATAGGCAGGGATGAGCTGGGAAGCCTGTTCAGGAGCGTAATGGAACAATACGGCATCAAGACCACCATGCTTTACGGCACAAAGTCGTCGGGCAGATGCATGGTTTTCATCACGGGCGCAAATGCCGAAAGGACTTTCGCCGACTACATGGGTTCCGCTCTGGAAATGAGCGCGGCGGACCTGAAGCCCGAATATTTCCGGGGCTATGACTATTTCCACATCGAGGGATACCTTGTCCAGAGCCAGGAGCTCATAAGCACGGCCACCAGGATGGCAAAGGAGGCCGGATGCATAATATCGCTGGACATGGCGTCCTACAACGTCGTGGAATCCAACAACGCGTTTCTCCACAATCTCGTGGACAAGTACGTGGACATAGTGTTCGCCAACGAGACCGAAGCCAAGGCCTTCACCAAGAAAGACTCACGGGAGGCCCTGGAAGACATCTCCGGGCACTGCCGCATCGCGGTAGTCAAGATAGGGAAAGACGGGTCCATGATACAGTCAGGCGACGAGTACCACTACATAAAGGCATGGCCTGCCGACACCATAGACGCCACCGGTGCCGGAGACACCTATGCGGCCGGATTCCTCTATGCCCATTCGCTCGGCCTGCCCCTGAAAATCTGCGGGGAGATAGGTTCCATAATAGCGGCCAAGGTCGTGGAAGTGATAGGCACGAAGATTGATGTCCCAAGGTGGAAAGCCGCCAAGGAGGAAATCCGCGGACTTATAGCGGCAAACAGCTCGAAATGAATCTTATCGGACGAATACAGCGTTTTTTCAGAAATAAAGCTTTGAGAAGGGACGGAAGCAAGTTTCCTTCCGGGATGATGCCCGTTTCCGACATCAGGACAGCAGCCTTCATCATCGATGTGGAAGACAGTTCCTTCGATGTCTGCAAACAGTCCATCCAGTCCTTCAGCAGGGAATACGGCTTGAAAACGGAGATTTTCTTTCTGGACATGAGGAAAATCGGCACCGAGGACAGGCTGATCACAAGCATCACCAACACCATCCTCGTCAGGGATCTTAACTGGTTCGGAAAGCCCTCTGATGAGAAGATGAAACTGCTTCTGGATTTCAATCCCGACCTTTTCGTTTCACTTGTCAAGGACGGCGGATTTCCGGCAGATTATGTCGCGGCATGCTGCACGGCCCGGTTCAAGATAGGCCGCAGACAGCTGCCCGGAAAAGTGTTCGACCTTGTGGTATCGGACCCTCCGGGCAAAGACTATCAGGAAGCGGAGGTATTCGGATACGTCAAAAATTACCTATTGAAAATAACTGACAATAAATGATGAACAAATTAGTCAAAGACCTTGTTGTCGCACTGAAAGGCTACGCCATGGGGGCGGCCAACGTCATTCCGGGCGTTTCAGGCGGCACAATCGCACTTCTCACGGGCATTTTCGGAAGAATCGTGGACGCCCTGAACAGCATAATGGACGTCAAGACATGGAAAATGCTGTTCAAAGGAGAGTGGAGAGGATTCTGGAAGGCTGTCGACGGCCGTTTCCTCGTTGCGCTGCTGATCGGTACGCTGCTGAGCATCTTCACCCTGGCCAAGCTCATGGAATATGTACTCCTCCACTACCCCATAAGGACATGGGCTTTCTTTTTCGGGATGATTGCGGCCTCGGCGGCCGTCATGCTCGCCAAACTGCGCAACTGGAAATGGATGGACGGGGTATGGGTAATCGCCGGCATCGCCCTGGGCGTGATAATCTGCACACTTTCTCCCACCACCACTCCGGACGACCTGTGGTTCATATTCATCTGCGGAGCGATAGCTATATGCACCATGATCCTCCCCGGCATCTCCGGAAGTTTCATTCTGCTCATTCTCGGCAAATACGCCTACATCATGACGGCCGTAAGCGAGATGAACATCCCTGTGCTGCTCGTCTTCGGAGCCGGCTGCGTCATAGGCATCCTCGCCTTCTCCAAAGTACTGCACTGGCTGCTGGACAGGTTTGAAAGGCCCACCATGCTGGTTCTGATAGGCTTCGTCCTCGGCTCTTTGATCAAGGTATGGCCATGGAACGACACCGATGCCATCATCCGTTCCCAGCTCCTCAAGCAGGGGGCCGACAAAGAGGCCGCCGAGATAGCTCTTTCCACACTCACGGACACGGGACAGAGCCTTCAGCAGCTCATCAGCGACTACCATGTGAACGGGGCCATAATCTTCGGTCTGCTCGGAGTTGTTCTCGTCGGAATTCTTGAATATCTCGGAGGGAAGAACGGCAGCCAGGAAGCTTAGGGAATAGAGAGTTTTCAGAATAATGGCCTTTCAACTTGCGGAAGTCCATTATTTTTTGCTATATTTGCAGTCCATTCAAAGCCAAGGCTCATTGTCATGGCCAGGATGGCGGACGGTTCCGTAGCTCAGCTGGATAGAGCAACAGATTTCTAATCTGTGGGTCTAGGGTTCGAATCCCTACGGAATCACAAAAAAGGGGCACGCCGAAACATCCGGCCTGCCCCTTTTCGTGCGTTCTTTCTCCCTTACCCGCGGTCGATTTCGTTTTTCTTCCGCTCCCTCGCCTCCTTGATTATCCGCCCGTTCACCTCGTCGATGTCGTCAGGAACTCCTTCCTGGTAGAT
>CAYWPV010000115.1:0-4140 GCA_964460265.1 uncultured Muribaculaceae bacterium
CATCTTTGACGAACAGGTGTCCGGCGAACTTGGGGTTTGCTATCGCGCTCCACGATGTCACTTCGTCATCGTTGACGTAGTCGGAGTTGTAGAGAAATCCCGTAGTGCCCCACATGTATCCCACGGCGTAGTCGTTGGCGTTCTTGCCAGAACCGTCCACCTGGTTGAACATCTCCTTGATGAAGGGAGACACGTTCTCGTCTATGTAGTTCTCTCCTTCTCCGAAATCCTTGTCTATGGGCAGAAGCAGGTTGTTGCGGAGCATCCTTTCTATGATATAGTCCGACGGGCACACCACATCGTAGTCCTCGTGGCCCTTTTCTATCTTGGTGAGCATTATCTCGTTGATGTCGAACAGGCTGTAGATGATCTTGATGTCTTCGCCGGTCTGCTCCTTGTACCACTTGGGGAAGTCCTTGTAGAGCAGGTCTTCGTCTATGTAGTCTGCCCAGTTGTAGATTTTGAGGACTTTCTGGCGTTCGCCTCCTTCTTCTTGCGCGGAGGCCTGTATGCCTGTCAGGGCGGCCAGGGCCGCGATGAGCAAAAGTTTAAGTTTTTTCATTATCAGTAAATTTTTATTTTTCCATGGTTATGCTGCGCCTGCTCCGCCTTCCGGAGCATCCTTCTCTGGCGTATGTTCACCGTCACGAGAAGCAGGAGCACGGTCACGAATATGAGGGTCGAAAGCGCCCGCAGCTCCGGAGTGAGTCCGCCTTTGCGGGCATCCGCGTAGATGTAGGTGGAGATGGTCTCCAGGCCGTTGTTGCCTTTGGTGAAAAGGGTGACGGCGAAGTCATCTATGGACATGGTGAATGAAAGGATGAGTCCCGATATCATGCCCGGCCTTATCTCCGGAATTATGACCTTGCCGAGAGCCTGCGCAGGTGTGGCGCCCAGGTCCAGAGCTGCCTCGTAGATGTTGGGGTTCATCTGCCTGAGCCTCGGCATGACGCTCAGTATGACGTAGGGGGTGCAGAACGCTATGTGCGACAGTATCACGGTCGTGTAGCCCTGGGATATCCCTATGCTCACGAACAGCAGGAACAGCGATACGCCCGTTATGATGTCGGGGTTGAGCATGGGGATGTTGTTCACGAAGGTGATGGTCTTGCGTGCCGCGCCCTTCATGTTGTAAATGCCAATGGCCGAGATTGTCCCGAGTATCGTGGAGGCGACCGAGGCTATGGCGGCTATTATGAGGGTGTTCGCGATCGCCATGAGCATTGAGCTTTTCACTCCGCCTGCGAAGATGTTCTTGTAGAGGTCCAGGGAGAACCCGGTCCAGCTGCCGAGCACCTTAGCCTTGGTGAAGGAGAAGATGATGATTATGAGGATGGGGGCGTAAAGGGCTATGAGTACGGCCCAAACGTATGCCTGTGCGAGTATCTTTCTCATCATATCATCCCTCCCTCGACGCTGTTGTCCTTACCGCCTGTGAACAGGCTGGTCATGCCGATGATTACCAGCATGATAAGCGAAAGCGTAGCCCCGTAGTTCCACATCGTGTTGTTTATGTTGTCCTGGATGATGGTTCCGAAGAGTTTTATGTTGTTGGATGTGAGGAGCTCGGCTATGGCGAACGTGGATATGGTCGGCATGAAGGTCATGAGTATCCCGCTGTATACTCCGGGCATGGACAGCGGCACTATGACTTTTCTGAACACCTGGTCCGACGTCGCCCCCAGATCCTGGGCGGCTTCCACGAGGGAATAGTCCATTTTCTGGAGCACGTTGTAGACAGGGTAGATCATGAACGGCAGGTAGTTGTAGACCATTCCGAAGATGAGCGCCCCCTGACCGAGCGGCAGTCTCAGGAAGTCGAACAGCGAAACGGTCGCGAGCGTGCGTATCAGCACGTTTATCCACATCGGGAGGATGAATAGGATGATCGTGACCTCCGAACGGTTGAGCTTCTTGTTGCTGAGGATGTATGCCACGGGATAGCCGATGAGGATGCAAAGAGCTGTGGTAATCATGGCTATTCCTATGGAATAGAGGAAAGTGTTCACCGTCTCCCTGTCGTGGACGAAGCGTATGAAGTTCTGCAGGGTGAAGTGCCCGTTTCCGTCGGAGAAGGCATAGACTCCTATCAGGACAAGGGGCAGCACCGTGAAGATGAGCATGTAGATGGAGTAGGGAAGGGCCCAGTTGGCTCTCCTGCTGATTGCTCCGGAAAGTGTCCTTGCCATTTTACAGCTTTGTGATTTTCATGTCCTTTGGGGCTATGTTTATGCCTACAAGGTCCCCTTTGTCCCATACGTCGTCCGTATCCACGAACACCTTCTCGCCGTCGTCGGTTTTCACTGTCAGGTGGTAATGCTTTCCGTTGTACAGGATCGTGTCCACCTGCCCCCAGCCTGTGCCGTCGTCCTGGCTGTCCATGAGCTCCACGGCGGAGAATTCCACTTCCACGCGGACTTTGTCTCCCTCTTCCAGTGACGGTGCGGCGCCTTCGCAGCCGAACTCCGTTCCGAGCATTCTTACGGTGGAGGCCGAGGTCATCTCGCCCTCGAAGCTGTTGCGGACGCATTCCTTTCGCATGACCTGTATGTCGTAGGGCTTTATGTACATGCCGACTTCGTTTTCGTAAGCATCGTAGTCCTGCACGAGGATTTCGTAGCCTTCGTCGGTGACCACCGTCATCTCGTAGTGGATGCCTTTGAAGATGCAGGAGGTCACCTTGCCCCTGAACTGTTCATGCTCCATTCCGGGCTTGCCGATGTAGATGTCTTCCGGGCGTATGACCACGTCCACCTGGGTGTTCTCCCCGAATCCCTCGTCCACGCATTCGAAGTCGTGGTCGAGGAAGTGCACGAGGCGGTCCTTTATCATAACTCCGTTCAGGATGTTGCTTTCCCCTATGAAATCGGCCACGAAACAGTTCTGCGGCTCGTTGTAGATGTCCTTGGGAGTGCCTATCTGCTGGATTCGGCCCTCGTTCATCACTACCACCGTGTCGCTCAAGGTAAGAGCCTCCTCCTGGTCGTGGGTGACGTAGATGAAGCATATCCCCAGCTGCTTGTGCATTTCCTTCAGCTCCATCTGCATGTCTTTCCTCATTTTCAGGTCGAGGGCGGACAGGGGTTCGTCCAAAAGGAGGATGGAAGGCTGGTTTATGATGGCTCGGGCTATGGCCACCCTTTGCTGCTGTCCTCCGGAAAGAGAATCCACGTCGCGGTCTTCATAGTCGCTCATGGTCACCATTCTGAGAGCCTTGCGTACCCGCCGGTCAATCTCGTCGTCAGGAACCTTCTTGAGCTTGAGCCCGAACGCCACGTTGTCGTAGACGTCGAGATGGGGGAACAGGGCATAGCGCTGGAACACCGTGTTCAGCCTTCTCAGATGCGGGGGAGTGTCAGTTATGTCCTTCCCTTCCATGAGGATTCTGCCGCTGTCCGGTTTCAGAAATCCTGCGAGCATGCGCAGCAGAGTGGTCTTTCCGCATCCGGACGGGCCGAGGAAGGTGACGAATTCGCCTTCGCGGATGTTCAGGTTGATGTCTTCGAGCACCGTTTTTCCGTCAAATGACTTGGAGATGTGCTCGATGCTTATGATCGTATTGTTCGAGGTCATTTATAGTCAGATTGCTTTGAGTTCCGCCGGCGTTCTTCTTTCCTTTTTACGCCTGATTGTGCCGCTGAGGTCGAAGCTGTACAGTGCGCCTATGCTTAGGGACAGCTGATCCTTGGAGAAGGTGTTCATGGCCGCCACGGCGTGAAGCCTGAGATCACGGCTGCCCTTTATAGGATAGTAGTGCAGGCCGATGCCGCCGTAGAAGCAGTTTCCATGGTCCGTGAAGAGGTTTCCCTCTTCCGGGTAGTTCAAAGCTCCGGGGACAAACGAGCTGTCCGGGGCGGCGAAGAAGTCGTGTCTTTTTGCCGAGTCGAAGCCCGCTTTTGCGAAGAGTTCGGCCTTGTCGCCTGCCGCATACTGCACGGTTCCGCTCACTGAATTCTCTTGGGCGAAGAATCTCTTCATGCTGTTCACTCTGGCCTGCAGGTCGAGGGTGAAGGTGAAGTCTCCGCTGTAGAAGCGGTTGCCGAGTCCTATTATGCCGCGGTATTTTCCTTTTGAGTATTCCATCATGTTTACCGCCCAGATGGACCTGTAGTTTCCGTATTCTCCGTACCAGCCTGCGGA
>CAYWPV010000116.1:0-3998 GCA_964460265.1 uncultured Muribaculaceae bacterium
CCAGCGTATTGTATACGTAAAGATTCAGCCTGAAAGGAGCGGTAACGGCAATCCTTCCTGCAGAAGAGGCCCTGCTGTCTTTGTCCTCAGCCACGGAAACCTCCCCGAATGAAGGGGCGTCAAAAAGAAACACCACATCACTCCCGGTCTGCATAGCCGCACTCACAAGCGTATCCTTTGAAGAATAGACTCCGTCCGCTGTCTTGTCCATACGATATATTCCGACCGCCTCTTCTCCGTCAAAATAGTCACGTTCAAGTTCCTTCGCGAAACCTTCCGCCAATGAAGCGCTGAATGAAGAATCCTTTTTCGATGAAGAATCTTCAAGATACACGACCGACATGGACTTTCCGCCCAAATCCAGACCCGAAGACGACGGATATCTCATCTCAATCAGCATGGAAAAAACATCCGGTCCGCAGGATACGGCACAGAGCAAAACCGGAAACAATGCAGCTGACCACAATATTCTTCTTTTCATACAGGCACTTATTTTATGTATTCCGCCTCAAGGTCATATTCGTCGGCCGAAATGATTCTGACATTGATAAACTTCCCAACCATGCCGGCAGGATCCGACGGCATGGCAGGATCAAACCTGACGATTATCTCTCCGTCCACCTCCGGACTTTCAAACTCACTTCTGCACACGAGAGAATCTCCGCTTACATCGTCAACGAGAACCTTGACCTCGCTTCCTACGCGAGATTGGTTGTAAGCAAATGATATGCCGCTCTGAAGCGTCATAAGACGGGACAATCTGGACTGCTTGACGGCGGAAGTGACCGAATCCCTGAAATTTTCGGCGGCATAGGTCCCTTCTTCTTCCGAATACTTGAAAGCGCCCATCCTTTCGAATCTCGCATCCTTAACGAAATCCATCAGCTCATTGAACTCTTTCCTGCCTTCGCCCGGATGCCCCACTATGAAAGTTGTTCTGAGCACGATTCCGGGCACTTTGCTCCTCATCTTCCGAATCAGCTCTCTCGTCCACTGTCCGTCAACATGACGATGCATGTTTTCCAACACCTTGTCAGACACATGCTGGAGCGGAATGTCCAGATACCTGCACACCTTCGGGTTTGAGGCCATCTGCTCTATGACATCCTCGGGGAATCCGTCAGGATAGGAATAATGGATACGTATCCATTCTATCCCCTTTATGTCCGACAGTTTCTGCAAAAGCTCGCCCAAGGCCCGCCTGCGGTAAAGGTCAAGTCCATAATAAGTCGTATCCTGCGCTATCAGGATGAGTTCCTTGACGCCGTCGGCGGCCAGCGATTCCGCTTCTCTTAAAATATCCTCCATAGGGACGGACCGGTGTGCACCGCGGATAAACGGAATGGCGCAATAGGAACATCTCCTGTCGCAACCCTCCGAAATCTTCAGATAAGCATAGGCATGGTATCTCCCGGAACGGAAACGGGCCACATTCATGTCCGTCTTGATCTTCCCGCCCAAGGCTTTGGCTACCGGCATGACATCCCTCGCGCCGTACCACCCGTCAACTTCCGGCATGAGACCTGGAAGCTGGTCCATGTAACGCTGTGAGAGACAGCCGAAAACGATTAGCTTGTCCGCAAGGCCGGCCTTTTTCCTTTCTATAGCCGAAAGAATCGTGTCTACGGACTGCTGCTTTGCATCGCCGATGAAACCGCAGGTATTCACGAGCAGATAATCCACCTTGCCGGAATAGTCTTCCGGCATGACATCGAATCCGTCCTGAACCCCAGCAAGAAGATGTTCCGTATCAACCGTATTTTTGGAACATCCCAAGGTTATGACCTGCAATGTTTTTTTCGGCATCTTGCTCAATTGTCCTCTTCCTCGGAAGCATTCGCTTCGGCGTCAGCCTCGGCCTTGCGGTCTTCATCGTCCATGAAATCCAACGAAGCATAATTTTTCAGCTCATTGTACCATGAAACGACCTTTTTCATATGAGAAACATAAAACCTGTCTCCATCGTAGTCCGGAACTGCATCGGCAAAAAGTTTCTTGATTTCATCCGCCGGAGATTTGGCCGAGGGAGCGTCAGAATCACCAAGCACTTCATGCATTTTTCCGAATACGTCCTTGAGCTTCATCTCACCTTCTTTCGTATATATGCTGATATCTTCCAGCGAAGTGATTTTGTCCTTCATGCCGAAAACCGTACGCTCACCTGTCTTTACAGATTCCACAACCGCTCCGTTTCTTGCCTGCGCGATATAAAGATAAAGTCCGCTTTGACCTGAAACGGAAAGAATTCTGGTCAGATCTGTCTTTTTAGTCTTGTCCATAATGTCTAAAAAATCATTAAAACTATCCCGCATAATGCGGGACGGGATTTCATAATCCACTTTGCAAAGATAACATTTTAAAGGCAATGTCAGTCCTTTCACGCATCAGCTCCATTGTGGAATCATTGTCTATGACCGCATCAATCTTACGCAGGTCAAAACTCTGCACGGCGATTCGCCTTTCTACCTCCGCAGCTGTAGAGGCATCTCTGGCACATACTCTTGAAACCCTCAGCCGGAGAGGGGCGTCCACAAGGACAGCCAAATCATAGCTACCGTCGAAAACAGGCTTTCCCGTAATGACGGCAGACTCTATGACGACAAAAGGACGTGTTCCGCAATACGCGCCCCAGTCCGTCCAGCACAAACCTTCTTTCCAAGTCCGGAAATCATCCAGGACTGCCGGATGGACAATGCTTTCAACGAAGGACATGGCACGGGAAGAAGAAAAGACGACGGATGACAACTTTTTTCTGTCGAGACTCCCGTCCTGCTTCACAAGACATTGTCCAAGCCCCTCTTCCAGCTTGCCTACAAGCTCCCTGTCAGTATCATAAATTCTTTTTGCGGCAGAATCACTGTCATAGGTCGGTATCCCCTTTTCGGCAAGATATGACACGACCGCGCTTTTTCCGCTGCCTATCCCGCCTGTCACGGCTACGGTTTTTATTCTTCCGTCCCTACCTGTCACTTTCAACGCAGTCAAAAACTTCAGGTTCCATCCTGTAATCTATCACACCTGACGGAACGGAATCGCAACGTGCAAGGCACTGACCGTCCAGTGAACCGGCAAAGTCATTGTAGTCTATAAAGAAATGGATGTCATCGGCAGGGTTCACGTTGACGGGAAAAGCACATCTGAAAACCACCGATGCCACCGAAGGGTATATCACAAGTGTTTTGTTCTTCGGGACATTCCTTCCATGGATTTCCATATTGGCCCTTATTTCAACGAAACGCTGGACAGATACCATATACTCGATTTCGTCCGTAGAAAGACGTACGTCTTTCGCTCCGTCAAGCTTGACGCTTCCATGTACGGTGCTGCGCAATCCCGTAAGATCGAAAGGTTTGGTATAGACTCTGTCTATGCTCTCCAGATGGAAAGGCTCGCCATAGACAGTAACCGAATCGGGATGAAGCTCAAGTCCTCCGACTATCATATATTGAGGGACGCAATCGATTGACACCACAGGATGCACGGGGACTTTCTTGCTGTTTTCATATGGAAAACGGAAGGACAGCGATTCCGTAACGAACGTCTCCATCCCGGCCCTGTCACCGAAGATCTCCTTTGAATAACGGTTCAGTTCCGAGGAAGATATATGAAACATCTCCCCTCCGTCCGGATGAAGGTCGGAAGGGTTTATGTTTACCTTTATAGGCTGTTTTTCACTCGCTCTGTCAAGCCGCAGAAGATCGAATCCTCTCGTATGGCATCTCGCAAGAACGACAGCCACATTTGAAGAAACGTTCCTGTGCCCGTCTATATTGCTGACCGCGACAATGGGCACGCTGACCACCTTGGTATAGTTCAGCGTCAGGTTGTAGATAAGCCATATGCTGAAGGCTATAAAGATAGCCACGAGGAAGTCTCTGAGATCTCTTCCCCTTCTGTCCAGAAAAGACTTGACTTTGTCCGGAAACATCCCTCAACGCAGTACCGGCATCTATTTCGCTTGTGTATCGGAAAAATCTCTTACGAGGGATGATTTGTCC
>CAYWPV010000117.1:0-3731 GCA_964460265.1 uncultured Muribaculaceae bacterium
CGCTAAGTTCGTAATACTTAACTCTGTAAACGACGCAAGCGCATATACTCCGGCTGAGCCTAAGCCCGAAAAACCCGACCTTGAAAGCGCTCGCGTTAACAGCCTTGTTTTCGATCTCGGATTTGATGATGAAGGAAACATATTCAATGAAAAAGTTAACGGATTAAAGCTTGTAGAGGGCGCTTCCGGAACAGTAGAGGAAATTGAGGGAGAGAAAGCTCTTTCCGCATATAACTTCCGTACCGATTATATAAATGACGTATATTCGGATGACGGCGTTATGGTAGAGCTTGATATAATGTTTACCGGAACCGGAGACGATAATGTGTTTGCCGATACCGTTTCCAACTTCAACTTCTATCGCTGGGAGGAATCCGGACAGATATGGTTCGGACTTTCGGACGGTGATGATGTTAAAAAAAAGAGACTTACGGCAGATGAAATTAACGAAATGTTCCCGAAGAATCAGTGGCTGCATATTGTCGCAACACAGGCTAAGGGTTCACAGTCGATATATGTAAACGGCACAGAGGTGCTCAGCGGTACCATGACGTACGATCCGCTCCGCGTGTCATCAATACTGTTCTCCTCGGAGAGTGACATAAAGCTTAAGGATGTAAATATCTACACCTACGCGGTTGATCAGGAGGAAGCTGTCATGATGTACAAGGATTACATCGGCGAGCCTACGGGAGCGCTTGACGGTTTCGATGATCTTGAAGCGGGCGCATGGTACGAAGAAGCGCTTGAGACTGTTGTAAGAAGAGATCTCTTCGGCGGAATGTCAGAAAAAGAATTCTGTCCTGACGTCGATATGTCAAGAGCAATGTTTGTAATGGTACTCTCAAGGCTTGTAAAAGCGGATCTTTCGGCATATGAGGATTTCGAGAGTCCGTTTGATGATGTAACAACCGATCAGTGGTTCTATGAAGCGGTATGCTGGGCATACGACAACGGTCTTGTATCCGGAATTACACCGACGACCTTCGGACCTGACGGAAAGCTGACCCGCGAGCAGATGTGCGTACTTATAGTCCGCTTTGCGGAGAAGTACGGATACGATCTTAGCGAGACGGTTGACGCTGTTACGTTTGAAGACGAGAACAAGATAGGCACTTGGGCTATCGAGGCTGTCAAGACCTGTCAGAAGGCCGGAATTGTGTCCGGAATGACGCCGACAACATTTGTGCCCGGCGGAAACGCATCCAGAGCACAGGTGGCCATGATATTCACAAGGATTATCAATAAATAAAATAAATTGAATAATCAAGAGGGGGGAGTGCTTGTGCGCTCCCCTTTTTGGTGTTTTTAAAAAGTAGAATTGTACAAACTTCAAAGCATAAATTTGGTATAATATACGATTTTCTTTGTGCTTGTTGACAATGAAATTGCGCGCTGTTATAATCAAAATATATAAAAGGTATAATACGGAGGGATTCATATGAAAAGAATGTTATCATTGCTGTTAGTAACGCTTATGATTGCCGGCAGCGTAATTGTGTGTATTCCCGCTACGGTTTCGGCGGCTTCCCTATATGAGGGAAGCGGCAGCGGAACAGTCGCAACCGAAGAGGATACACAAGCGGTCGAGGAGGCTGTCGGATACACTCAGCTTCCGATAGGCGGATGGGTTACGCCGGACAATTCCCACACTCAGGGAGAGATGAAAGACATCTATACAAAGCTTAAAAGCGCCGGTCTTAACTATATGATATCAAACTATGAGATTTATTCGGTGTCTCATACATCAAAATCCCTCGGCGCGGCATATGAAGTCGGTATGGACATGTATCTGAATACGATATACACTCACCATACATATGAAGACAATATAGGCGTAATAAACCTGTATAAAACATTTCCGAACCTTAAAGGGTTCTGGTTCGGCGACGAACCTCAGAAGGCAAATCTGCCAAGCTATACCTCAAGCGCAAATAAGCTTATGGCGGCAATGAATAATGCCGATTTCTCATACGGCGGAAACATGTTCCCGAATTCGGTGACATTCGGAAATTATGAGGCTTATATCAGCGAGTATGCTGAATCTACTCAGCATTATGACGATAATGAAAATAAGATAGAAGCTCTCAGTTCGGATTTTATCTGCTTTGACCACTATGTGTACGGAAGGACAGGAGACGGAATTCCGGGGCTTATCGAAAACCTTTCCCAGGTCAAATCGGTTGCCGACAAATACGATATAGATATGTACAGCTATGTTCAGACCTCCGGCTGGGACGGTATGCGCCAGCCTACCGGCACAGAGCTGCTCTATAATATGCATGTGAATCTTGCATTCGGAGCAAAGTCGATTCTGCATTTTGTAGCATGTGAAGAGGGAGAATATACTGCAATTGTTAACGCGGACGGCTCGTACGGTCCGACATACGAGAGCGCAAAATACGCCGACAGCATGGTGGACGGCCTCAACGGCGTTTATCTGTCGTTCGATAACGAGGGATTTATCAGTATCGGCGATCCGAGTACCGTCTCAAAGGTCAATGCCGTTCATCCGGAATATATTCTTGACTCATATAAGCAGCTTACAAGCGCCGAAGCTTCAAAAGCGTTTATAGGATGCTTCACAAAGGGCGAGGGAGACGACGCACAGACAGGATTGTATGTTGTAAATCAGAACTATACCTCCGAAGATAACGGCGAGGTTACACTTAATCTTGGCGGAACAGTATCGTATCAGATATGGGGCTCTGAAGGACTTGAGCAGATGGGAACAGACAGCAAACTTGTTCTGAGCATACTTCCCGGAGACGCTAAGTTCGTAATACTTAACTCTGTAAACGACGCAAGCGCATATACTCCGGTTATCCCCGCCGAGAAGGATGATTTTTATCAGGCACATCAGAGCAACATTGTGTTCGACCTCGGCTTCGATTCAGACGGAAATGTATATAACGAGCTGAGCAACGGAATCAGTCTTATGGATGGGGCTCACGGAACGGTATCCGATATTAACGGCCCGGTTCTTTCATCGTATTCGTTCCAGACCGAATATACAAAAAATCTTTGCTCGAGAAACGGTATTGTATTAGAGCTGGAGCTTATGTTTACCGGAAACGGTGATGATGATGTATTCCGCGATGTTATCTCGAATCTTAACTTCTATCGCTGGGAGGAGTCCGAAAGTGTATGGATGGGACTTCCCGGCGGAGATGATGTCTTTGTTGAAACATCAAAGGATAACATTGCAAAAATGTTCCCGAAGGATCAGTGGCTGCATATTGTTGTTACACATAATCCGGGATTTCAGGCTATGTATGTGAACGGAAATAAGGTTCTTGTCGGCGGATATCGCTCATATGAGGGATATGCGGTATCATCGCTTTTGTTTGAATCTGAAAATGGTATAAAGCTCAGAGATGTAAAAATTTACACATACGGAGCAAAAGAAAATGAAGCCAAGAGAATGTACAAGGAATACTTGGGCGAGCCTGCGAGTGCGCTTTACGCCTTCAAGGATCTTGAAGCGGGCGCATGGTATGAGGGAGCGCTTGAGACTGTTGTAAGACGTAATCTTTTCGGCGGAATGTCAGAAAAAGTATTCTGCCCTGACGTAGATATGTCAAGAGCTATGTTTGTAACAGTGCTTGCAAGACTTTCAGCGGCAGATCTCTCGGCATATGAGGATTTCGAGAGCCCGTTTGAGGATGTAACAGCAGATCAGTGGTTCTATGAAGCGGTATGCTGGGCATACGACAACGGTCTTGTATCCG
>CAYWPV010000118.1:0-3697 GCA_964460265.1 uncultured Muribaculaceae bacterium
CCTTTATGACAGACATGCTGGCTTCCAGCACGCTTTGTACGGCGGTCTTCTCGATACCTGTAGCTTTGGCGACCTCATTTACGATGTCAGCCTTGGTTGTGGATGAGCTACCGTTCTCAATATTTACTTTTGCCATGATTGATTTTTTTAATTTTACTTCATTGTGTCCCGTCCAGCATTCGTCCGGGAGACTAAACAGAATACAAAATTAAGCGGATTTTGTTTAAAATCAAAAACTTTAGATGTTTTTCTCCTTCAGCTGACGTTGGCATAATGGTTGACAATAGTAGTATCCGATGTTTTAACCGAACCTTCGTATGCCAATTTGGCATATCAGGTTTTATGCATGGATTGCATCGGAAGTTGAGACCATGCTTTGTGAAATAATTTGATAAACAGGTAATTATGGATAAGACAGACAGTATAAGCAAATTTTTCGCCCCCGTCGGATCGGAAGTGAGCATTATTCCGGTCATGTCAGGAGAAGGGCCTCTTCGTGTAAATCTGGAGGATCTTCCCGACGAGCTGCCGATTCTTGCTTTGCGGAACGCGGTGCTCTTTCCGGGTACCATCTTCCCGATAACCATAGGCAGAGAGAAGTCGTTGAAGCTGATAGAAGACGCTCAGAAGTCCAATTCATATATAGGTGCGGTTCCTCAGCTGAATGTCGCCACGGAGGATCCTTCAAGTCTTGCCGACCTTTCGGAATATGGAACGGTGGCTAAACTCGTCAAGACTTTTGATCTTCCCGACGGGACCGTTTCCGCCGTTCTGCAGGGCATAGCGCGTGTGAAGATGGTCAGGCTCACTGAAACGGAGCCTTATCTGAAGGGGGCCGTCAGATATCTTGACGATATTGCGGCGGATGCTTCGGACACGGACGTGAAAGTCATAGCCGACTCTCTGAAGGAAAAGGCCGGGGCTGTCTTGAAGGCATCGTCCTTCGCCCCCAAGGAAGCCGTGACAGCGCTCAACTCCATAGACGATTTCGGCTTTCTGGTCAACTTCATAGCCACGTCCATAGAAATGGACAATCTCGGCGACAAAGTCGATCTGCTCAAATATGATTCCTTGAAAGATAGGGCCATGAAGCTGCTTACCTGCCTTGACAGACAGATTGAGCTTCTTAAAATAAAGCAGGAGATAAATACCAAGGTGAAAACCGAGATTGACCAGCAGCAGAGGGAGTATTATCTTAACAACCAGCTGCGTACAATCCAGGAGGAACTGGGAATCGACGGCGATGAAGAGATAGACCGTCTGCGGGAGGCAGCGTCCAAGAAGGACTGGCCCGAGTCCGTCGGGAAGATATTTGACAAGGAAATCGCCAAACTGGAGCGCTACAATCCGTCGGCTCCCGAGTACAGCATTCAGTACAACTATCTTCAGTTCATGCTGGATCTCCCGTGGAATCATGTGTCCGAAGACAGTTACGACCTTGGCAAAGCCAAGAAGATATTGGACAGGGAGCATTACGGTCTGGACAAAGTAAAGGAAAGAATCATCGAGTATCTCGCCGTGCTTCGTCTCAGAAAGGACATGAAATCTCCGATTCTCTGTCTTTACGGCCCTCCCGGAGTAGGAAAGACAAGTCTCGGCAAATCCATCGCGGAGGCTCTCGGAAGGAAGTATGTAAGGATTTCGCTCGGCGGAATGCATGACGAAGCTGAAATCAGGGGACACAGAAAAACCTATGTGGGCGCTCTTCCCGGCAGGATCCTTTCCGCGATAAGCCGGGCGGGGACTTCCAACCCCGTGATAGTGCTGGACGAGATAGACAAGATGGCGAGCGACTTCAAAGGTGATCCTTCTTCGGCACTTCTGGAAGTGCTTGATCCGGAGCAGAATTCCACATTCCACGACAACTATCTGGACGTCGACTACGATTTGTCCAAGGTGATGTTCATCACTACGGCAAACACGATTTCCACCATTCAGCCTGCATTGCTGGACCGTATGGAACTCATAAATGTGTCCGGCTACCTTGCGGAAGAGAAGGCGGAGATAGCGAAACGTTTCCTGCTTCCCAAGCAGCTGGAGGAAAACGGGCTGGACAAGAGGGGTATCCGTATCGAGAAAACGGCGCTCAGGGAAATCATAGACAAATATACCAGGGAGTCCGGAGTGCGCGGGCTTGAAAAGCAGATTTCCAAGATTGCCAGAGTCACCGCGAAGAAGATGGCTCTCGGAGAGGATTATCCCCATCTTATAAAGAAGGAGCACCTGAAAGAATATCTCGGCCTTCCTCTTGCCTTCCATGATCAGCAGGAGGGGAACGAAGGTATAGGAGTGGTTACCGGACTTGCATGGACTTCCGTAGGCGGCGAGATTCTGTTCATCGAGAGTTCCGTCAGTCAGGGAACGGGCGTTCTCAGCATGACGGGCAATCTCGGGGATGTGATGAAGGAGTCTGCGACGATAGGCTACAAGTACATCAAGGCCCATCCCGAGATAGCCGGAATGAGCTATGAAGAGTTTTCCAAAAAGGATGTCCATGTGCATGTCCCCGAGGGCGCCACACCGAAGGACGGGCCGTCGGCCGGCATAACTATAGTATGCTCCATCGTTTCCGCTCTGCGGGGACAGGCTCCCAGAACGGGGGTGGCCATGACAGGGGAGATGACTCTCCGCGGCAAGGTTCTGCCCGTAGGAGGCATAAAGGAGAAAATCCTTGCTGCCAAGAGGGCGGGCGTCCATACCATTGTCCTTAGCGAAGATAACCGGAAAGATATCGAAGACATCAATGAAATTTACGTAAAAGGCCTTACATTTGTATATGTAAAGACCGTTGATGATGTCATCGGATATGTTTTTGGTTAATGGATGTCAAGATAGAATCTTCATGGAAGGAAGCGCTTAAGGATGAATTCCGTAAGCCTTACTTTGTTTCTCTGACGCGTTTTCTTCATGCCGAAAAAGCTGCCGGAAGGGTTATTTATCCTCCCGGCAACTGCATTTTCAAGGCGTTTGAGCTTACTCCTGCCGATGAGGTGAAGGTCGTGATTCTCGGGCAGGACCCTTACCACGGCTACGGTCAGGCCATGGGCCTTTCCTTTTCCGTCCCTGAAGGAGTCAAGGCACCTCCGTCACTCAAAAACATATTCAGAGAGATAGAGAATGAGCTCGGGGTGACCATGAGCGGCAGTCCCGATCTTGAAAAATGGGCACGTCAGGGGGTTCTGCTGCTTAATTCCATCCTTACGGTCGAGGCCGGACGCCCGGCTTCCCACAGCAGGATCGGCTGGCAGGAATTTACCGATGCGGTCATACGGTATCTTTCGACGGAAAAGACCGGGATAGTTTTTCTTCTGTGGGGAAATTATGCCCGAGGGAAGAAGGCTCTGATTGACACGTCGAAACATTACGTGCTTGAAGCGGCGCATCCTTCTCCTCTGGCAGGCGGTGCGTTCTTCGGCTGCGGCCATTTTTTGAAGACTAACGAAATACTTGCAAGAGAAGGCAAAGAGCCTATTGATTGGAGATTATGAAAAGGAGAGCTTTATTTCCCGGGTCGTTCGACCCTTTTACGGCAGGTCATCTGAACATACTCAAGCGCTCGCTTACCATGTTTGACGAGGTTGTCGTGGCCATAGGAATAAACCAGGACAAAAAGGGGTTCTTTTCCATGGATCAGCGCATGGAAATCATCAGGGAGGCGACCGCCGGAATGGAGGGTGTGTCCGTCATGAAGTATGAC
>CAYWPV010000119.1:0-3501 GCA_964460265.1 uncultured Muribaculaceae bacterium
TTTTTGTGGTTTAGTATCGGTAAAAGTGTTTTCGCGCTGTCCGATCTTGAGAATGTGGCAATTCTTTTAATTCAGAGGACAACGACGATGACACTCCGCTCGACTATGATTTGTCTTTAGCCATATTCTATGGCCGATGCTTCATATCAGTCGGGTGTGAAGTATCGGTCGTTTATTCTGAATGACGAAGAACACAAAAACAAACGATATAGGCATACTCAACAACATCAAGGACAACTTCAGCAAAGCTGGGTTCTCCGTAGCTCCCAACAAGAAACTTAACACCATTTCCGCGGACTTCAAGACGGCATTCGGCGTTTCGCTCATTTTCTACAAGGGCGCGACCATTGCGGACGGTGAACATACCCTCAACCAACTTAACAAAAAGACAGACTCACGATATCTATATTTGGGTTGAGGCTATCGCCACCATTCCTAAAGACGTATGGTATACTGAAAAGTACAGCTTGGAACAATAACTTCCGCAGGCCGGCGTATAAAGGCCCGCGAGATTGAGCAACGTGCAAATAATATGAGAGAAATCGTTCCTTATTCTTTCTCCTGCTCTTTCTTGGCGAAGCTGCGGAGACTTTTTGGCAGGTGGAGTTCGGCTTCGACAAGGGCGAGGATTTCGCGGTGTTTCCGTGCCTGTTCTCGGGCGAATTCGCGGTTGTTTCGGCGGATGGCGAGGTAGTTGCCATATTTGGCCATGGCGGCCTGCAGTTCGGCTCCTATACGCGATATCGTGGCGTCGAGGTTCTTCTTGGAGAGTTCGCATTCCCAGACGGTGATGACGGTCCAGGCGAGGGTGTCGAGGCGCTGGGCGTTGAGTTCGTCGCGGGCGATGTTGCGGGCCACTTTCTCGCGCCAGAACTGCTCGTTGGTCTTGGGGACGGTGTATTTGGTGCAACCGCGGTGGCCGTGCCAGAAGCAGCCGTTTACGAAGATGCAGGTGCGGTATTTCGGCAGCACGATGTCTGGAGTTCCGGGAAGAGAGCGGAAGTTCTTGCGGAAACGGAAGCCTCGTCTGAACAGTTCTCTGCGCAGAATGATCTCCGGCCTCGTGTCCTTCGACCTGATGTGCGACATGCATTCGTGCCGCTGCGACTTTGTCATCTTGTCCGACACCTTGCTTCTTAGTTTCCCAAAGGAATTTCAAGAACCTTTTTCTTGAGAATATCCTCAGTACACGACATGGCAGCTTCAAATTCTTTGTATGACGTGGCTTTCTGCGGAATGTTCACCCCGATAATGATAATCCGTCCGCCGTCTCCCATCAAATCACCGACCTTAAATATTTGAACCCTTTGAGTGCTGAAAGCGACCGTATCATCTTGACAATAGTCCCCGGTATCCGGATTCATCAGCACCGCTTCTGTCGGACCTATGAATATACCGACTTTTGAGGACGTGATATGCAGATATGAA
Source organism: uncultured Muribaculaceae bacterium (assembly GCA_964460265.1). Lineage (GTDB taxonomy): Bacteria > Bacteroidota > Bacteroidia > Bacteroidales > UBA932 > Cryptobacteroides. The sequence goes on from CAYWPV010000119.1 coordinate 1,429, forward strand.
ATCATCTGGCTGAGGTCATCCCGCTGAATTATATCGTAAACTCTTTCAGATGAATCTGGTTTTGAAAGCAGGTTTTTGTATTTCGCATCTGCGATGATTCCCGGCTTCATAAAGTCCGGATATCGTTTATACTTGTTCATCCTGCCTTTGAAAGGATATATAAAGCCTTCTCCGGTCTTGTTCTTCGGATGCTTGAAACCGGCTTTTGCCATGGTGATATTGAGGTACTCTTCCCAAAGCCATGCACCGTCAAACAACACTCCATATATGCGCTTCTTCGTCTGTCCATAGCCTATTTTCTGCCGTTTCAGAATTTGCAGACATAGCATTTGCAACGGACGGTATTCAGAATAATAGGGATGGTTTTTCGGTTTCGCATTGGACAGCAGTACCTTTTGCCTGTCACCTTTGCAATATGTCGGAGTAGCCTCAATAATCTGCTTCACATACCCGGCTGTATCCCGGTCGGTTGCAAGAATCCGCCTTGTATAGTCTTTGCTTTTCAAGTATTCAATAGTGTGTCGCACTAGTTGCGTTACGCTATTGTCATATTTGTATTCCCTCGTGGCGTAAGATATTTTGCCGTTTTTGAATGGATAGTTATTCTTAATGTGAGACTGGATGCAGAGCGTCCCTTTAGGATGACTGTCATTATACTTACATCTTATATACTCTCTATAGATGCCTTGACAAAGTGCTTTCTGAAGAAAATATGGAAACAGCAGAGCTGCAATATCCAAAGTCCCGTCATCACTGCCGGAATGCTTCAAGTCAAAGATGTTGATGGCAAAGACCTTCTGAAGCATATACTGCATAAACCAGTCGTTGCCTTCGCTCCTGCCGGAGAATCTGGAGCGGATTGTCAGCTGGGTGTCACCATATCCGATGAATCCCATTATATTCCCGGTAGTGAGTCTGTCCCCACATAAGGAGATGATTACTTCATCCTCAATCTTGTCATCATAACGGTTTTCATTATTCGGGAAAAGCCAGACATCGTTATTCTCCTTGTCCGTCAGTTTGTCTAACGGACAATCGGCAATATGCTGCAAATCCTTCAGGCTCTGCCCTGACTCAACTCTAAAATTGCCGCAGTTGTTATCTGTAGTCAGAATTCTCATTCAGCCGAGACTTCTTCTGCTTCTTGGGTATCAGCGGATGCATTCCCGGATGTAGGCAAGCTTGCTTTGTCGAAAGCTTCTTTTACGTTTTTAAGTTTATCCTCCGCATCAGGCTCGCCACGGAAATATTCGTAAACGATTCCTTCAAGGTGATATTTCCACAGTGAATCGTAATCATCGTTTTCAAGCTTTCTGAAATATGCTCCGCCAATGCAGTATGCTTCAGACAGTCCGTTAGCCATTAATGATGCATTCAAGGCCTTCATTTTTTCGAGAGCAAGACCTGTTATTCCCATCTTTTCGGCGCTCTCTTCCACCGTAACCTCTATCCATGCGAAACGCCTTCTGATTGCGAAGTCCATAGCTTCAACACCTCTGTCAACATCATTCATCGTGCCGATAATATAGACATTCTGCGGAATATAGAATCCGGACTTGAAAACATCGTCATCCTCTACCAGATTGTTGTACTGCGTCTGAACCTTACCGGCTTCTCCTCTATAATCCGGCTCTATGGCATAGAAAAGTTCGCCGAAGATTTTTGAGAGTTCCCCTCTGTTGATTTCATCAATGATGAAAATGTAGGGTTTTGGGCTAACCGTCTTGATATTTCCCTGCCCGATCGAATCCATAGCCGCCTGCTTGCAGAAAGCCTTGAATGCGCCATCTTGCCTCCGGAACTCGCCTCCGGAAACAGGGCGCAACCCTTCGACAAAATCTGTATAGTCGTAAGACGGGTGGAACTGAACGAAAGCCACCTGCCTCTTCTGTTCTTCTGAGAGTCCATTCCAATCGCTCTTTCCAGCCGAGATGATTTCAGCTGCCATTGCTTTCGCCGTGAATGTCTTTCCTGTTCCGGGAGCTCCGGTCAAAATGACGTTTCTTTTCTCGATTAGCAAATTGATTATCTCATTGTCAGAATGAAAATCAGCATTACTTAAAGGCCTGGAAG
>CAYWPV010000120.1:0-3441 GCA_964460265.1 uncultured Muribaculaceae bacterium
ACGCACCTTAACAGTGGAAATACCGGTTTCTCTTGCCGTTTCTAAAACAGAGTTGTTTTTTTCATATGAAGCAATAACAGATTTGACCTGCGCACCTGTGAGTTTTCCCATGTAACTACCTCCGATAGGGCTATCGTATACCGAATATGTTTTCGTGTCAACCTAATCTTTGCAATGCTAATAAACCATCTAAAATTATCTAGAATACTCGATATTTTAATTTAATAAAGGGTCTGGTTTGAAACCATACCCTCAAAAGTATCATGCTTGTCGCACTTCTTCACAGAAATTTCGTAATCAAATTTTTCTTTTGCGTATCTTATAAAAGCGTCTAATACCATTTTTTCCACCTGCTTATCCGCCTTAATGAATATTTTCAATTATATCTTTATCTTTAACACAATATATGGATTCTATACCAAATATCACATCCAAACTATTTGAAAATTCTATGACATGTTCATACATTGGCTGTGGTCGCTGTCTAAAATTTCCTATAACCAATTTTTTTCATTTCTATCTGCATAATAACTAATAAAACTTGCTCTTAGTAAAATAATTCAAATGTAAAAATACGAACTAAATAATTGCTCCTTGTAATGCATTTCTTTTTAGATGTTCTTTTATTATTTTATATTCTTCATCTAACTCCAGTTCTCTAATTTCCCCTTGATCAAACCATTCTTCTATACCATTTTCTCCTAAGTAAAATACTCGTATACTGGGTTCCATTACTTTAAACTTACGTATTGCAGGCCTACATTTTTTACAAGGTCTGAATTTTGAAAATAAAAGTGTTTCTCCTTCATCGCCAGATACATATTCAAAAATTTTCCTTTCACAACATGTAAAATCACATTTAACTCCATTTGCGTAATCTTCATCAGACACTCGATTCATCGCTTCCCTAAATGACTCACCGTCGATTGGAATTTCTCTTCCTCTGTCTCCTTGATATGGATATCTTTTAGTTTCCAATTTCAGTCTGGCCCAAACTGCTTCCGGATAAAAATTTGTGTGTAAAACCCTAACGTTTCTTTTTGTCACTTCATATTCACGTTTCTTTCTATCACTAAACTTATAATAGTGTCCTATCTCCTCCTCTACAAAATCAAACGAACCACTCAATGCAAAATAACCTGTATTTCCACGTTGAAGGAGACCATAGCAAGATTTACCCACATCACAATGATCCTTAAAGATTTGTCTTTGTGGGTCTTCGTCCAAGCATTTATTTATATAAACTCTCATCATATCGATTCTATTAGCAAATCCCTGCTGTTCTTCCACTGACATAGGAATAAATGAATTCAACATTTCTTCTGTATTTTCAATAAGTATTTGCTTTGCATTATTAGTGTAGTCTTCATACAAAGAATTACTCATCACCATTTGTATGGTCAATGGTTGTTCTCTAGATGGTTGATACTTCAGCGACTCTTGCAACAGTTTTACTAATTTCCTTCTTTCAGCAACTGTTCCATCCAATTCTTTAACAAGTTTCTCCAACCAATAATAAGGGATCTTGTCCTCATCAAGTTTTTCTTCAATTTTACTTAATATCTTTTCTAATATTACATCATGAAAAAGTACACTATACTTTTCACGCAACTCTCTACTAGTAATATGTCTACGGCAATCTTGAATAAGCGCATCAACCAATTGATTTCTATTCTCTTCTTCTTGTTTATATATTTTTGTTTTGTATATTTCACTAAGAATTTTCTTTCGACAACATATATATTCTTTTATCAAATAATTATATTGAATTAATAACTCAATCTCTTGTTTTGATTGATCCACATACTCATTTTGATATTTGTAAAAGAGACGTTTCATTTCCTGGCACAATAAAGCATCTGAAATAATGTCCGAAATTTCTATTTCATCATTTGTTTGGTTCTCTACATGTTGTTCCATTTCACCCAATTCATTATAAGGTTCACAATACGTTTCTACCTGCTCTCTTCTTCCTTCGTCTATTTGTACCATCGTTTCTTGTATTACACCATCATGTTCAATTAATTTCCAAGCTGATTTTTCCATGAAAATTCCTCTTCTATTAAAATGATAATAGGCGTTTGCGAAACGCCACACGTCGCATAATTACAGCATTTTTTATTCAAGGATTGACAATACTCATGTACTTCGTAACTACCATCCCCAAAACTGTCCCATCACTCTTACCGTTCGCAATCCCGTGATCAGATAACGTCCTTTGACTCCATTTTCTTTAAGAGCCTTCAATGCCTCCTTAATGGAGGTTACATAACTTGCCGCAGTGCTCGTGCTGGTGCCGCCATAAAACATGGAGATCAGGGTCTGCGGAACATAAGCAAGTTTATTGCCATCCTTTAGAAATCGAATCATAAATTCGTAATCTGCCGAACAAGTGTAACCAGTATTATACAAACCGTATTTCTCGTATACTTCTTTTTTTAACATTAAAGATGGGTGTCCCGGCATCCATCCGGTATAAATGGAACCCTTCCCCATCTTCCAATAACGTTTTACCGTATCGCCTTCCTTATATACCAGATCAGCATGTGCTCCGACAACATCCGATGTATTTTCTATTGCACTGACCAATTTGCTGATCGCATCCTGACAGGTATACTCATCGTTCATGATCTCCAGATAATCACCGGAAGACATCTGAATGGAACGGTTGATCCCATCATAAATGCCGGAATCTTTTTCGGATCTGTATACCACTTCATGTTTGGAAGTCCTTGCATATTCTTTGATCACATCAAGTGTTCCATCTGATGAACAACTGTCCGAAATGCAGACCTCGATATTCGGATAATCCTGTTCTTCAATGCTTTTAAATGTTTTGATCAGGTTATCCTTGCAGTTGTATGTTGTTAAAATGAGTGAAACTTTCTTTCTTTTCTCTTGCATTTATTTCTCTTCCCCTGCTGTGGACTGTATACCCACATATTGACAAAACAATTCCTCTACGATTTGATCTTGAACCCATCTCTCAAAACTGGGATGCTGTTTCCGCTCTTCATCTATTACTTCTCCCATTATCAACATTGCAGTATTTATTAATAGCGGCAACGATATTACCACCGGTAAAACAATCATAAACCTTGCAAGCACTGGTATTTTCACACTACTTTGTCATATATCTTCCATTAGAACATATTGGGTAAATAACATATTTAAACATGCTTTTACAGTTCTCATCTACATACTTTCTATTAAAGGATCGAATTCTTCCTGAGCATCTGCCACTATTTTGGACATTAATACCTGATAATAAATATCTCCCGGTTTTACTTTCAATATTGACTCTAGATTGTATTTTTTTACATGTCAACATATTCTAATACCATGTTTTTAGAATAATCGTTTAAATTTGGCTGGATCGAATCAATATGTTGTGGTCAAGCATTTTTGTAACACTACAACCTAATTTCTGCTACAGGGCTT
>CAYWPV010000121.1:0-3401 GCA_964460265.1 uncultured Muribaculaceae bacterium
ACCTGCTTTGCAAGCAGGGGGTCTAGAGTTCGAATCTCTATATCTCCACAATGAACCCTCCTGGCCTTTATGGTCCGGAGGGTTTTCTTCTTTCCGGTATCCGATGTTAAGAGTATTGTTCATACATGGCCTTGCATCTTCCGGTGCATATAAGACGGCCTCCACTCTCAGGACGCTTCTGCGCCCTTGCGAAGTCTTGTCACCGGATTTTCCCATAGGCCCGGACGAAATGCCGGCCATGTTAGAGGACATTCGCCGCGATTTTGCGCCTGATCTGGTCGTGGGGCTTTCCTGGGGCGGATTCTGGGCCCAAAAGATGCGGGGACAGCGCAAAATCCTGATAAATCCTTCCTTCCATACCTCGGCATTGTTGCGGAATATGGAGGGCGAAGTCGCCTATCTCTCGCCGAGGGCGGACGGAGCGGAGAGTTTCATAGTGACTGAAGCTGTCTGCGAAGCATACGCCAGACTTGAAGAAACCCAGTTTGACGGCATTACTGCGGATGAAGTCGCTCTGACGGACGGACTGTTCGCGCTTGAAGACGAAAGGGTACGCGGCGGTGCCGAGTTCGAAAGCCATTATCCGGGGCGTGCTGTCTATTACCACGGGACTCATCTGCCCACTTTTCCGGAACTGAAAAAATATCTCGTTCCGCTTGTGAGGTAACTGCGGGGACCTGTGTTACGCAACAAAATCTGCGTCTTCTGGGGATGAAGAATACATGTCGTATATTTGCGGTCCATTTTTACCAGATTGTGCAGAAAAATCTGATTCTGACCGTGATAGTCTTTTTGGCCGCATTGTCCGCTCCGGCAATCGTCGCCCAGCCAAAAGTAACGGTAAGCGGCTATGTCCATGATTCTTCCACGGAAGAAACCCTGATAGGGGCTGCCTATATGGGAGCATTGGAGATTCCCCGGGATGCCATAAAGAATGCGCCCGCGATATTGGGAGAAATCGATGTGATAAAAGTTATACAGACCGTGCCCGGAGTGCAGCCCGGCATGGAAGGCTTTTCGGGGCTGCATGTCAGAGTCGGGGGAGCTGACGAGAACCTTACGATGCTGGACGGTACGGTCTTCTCGCTCAGCATGAGAGGAATGCATACCGTTCTGCTTGACAGGATAATCAGTTGGACCGGCAGTCTTTTTGTGGATCCCGTCCCTTATCCGGACAATGTCGGGGGCGGAGGGACAGGCTTCATCACCTCGATGGGAGGGACAGACGTAACCGTGCAGAGATAGCTCTTTTTTTGCGGAGAAAAACTATATTTACACCGAAATTGAAATTGTTATGAGGTATCTGATTAATTCTTCGCATGATCCGTACTACAACATGGCCTTTGACGAGTTCAGTCTTCAGGGACTTGATGTCGACGAGCCTGTTTTTTATGTGTGGCAGAATGAACCGTCGGTAATCATAGGCCTGAACCAGAATGCCTATGGAGAGGTGAACATTCCGTATCTGAACAGTCATGGCATTCATCTGGTGCGCCGCGTGACGGGCGGAGGCGCCGTCTATCATGACCTTGAAAACATCAACTATACCATAGTCGGCCGTTCACAGTCTCTTGAAACCGACTATCCCGGCTACATGAACTACATGGTGGATGCTCTGCGCCAGCTGGGCGTCCCGGCCGAATTGAGCGGCAGGAACGACATACTTGTCGAAGGGCGCAAAGTGTCCGGTTACGCCAAGAGAGTGTGGCATGACAGGCTCATGGTACACGGCACGCTGATGTATGACGTCAATCTCCAGGAACTGACCAATGCTCTTGCCGTTCCGGGCAGCAAACTTGAATCGGCAGGCATAGCTTCCGTCCGCTCCCGGGTAGCGAATCTCAAAGACTATCTTCCGTCCCTCAAGTCGGTCGGAGAGCTGATGACCGCACTCACCAGGATTCTTTCCCGCGGCTATGCCGATGCTGAAATCGTGCTGACCGGGGAACAGCTTGCTTCCATACGCAAAGAAGCGGACGAAAAGTTCCGGACCTGGGAATGGACTTACGGCAAATCCAAGGAAGCCAGGTTTTCTGAGAAGAAGAAATTCAAGTGCGGAACGGTGGAAACCGAATTTTCCGTTGATCACGGGGTTATCTCGGAGCTGGTGTTCCGGGGCGATTTTCTTGGCAATCTTCCGGTGGAATCCCTTGCCGCCAAACTTGAAGGCTGCCGATACGACAGGGCCTCCATTGCCGCTGTTCTGAAGGAACAGCCTGTGGGGAAGTACTTCGATGGACTGACGGACAGCGAGCTCACCTCTCTGCTTCTGGGCGATTGACTTTTCTGCTGCCCTAAAGCATGGCATGGCCGGCAGGTGCTCCAATAAAAAAGCTCCGGGAGAACCGGAGCTTTTAAAGTGTATTGAAAATCACCTTATTTCTTTTCACCGACGTGGAATGCAACTCTGAGGTCATCTATTTCCTTGTCGGTAATCGGATGGAGCGTTCCCATGGGTTTTGCAAGGATAAGCGACTTGGCGGCGAACTCGGCAACCTCCAGGCGGTCGAACGCATTCAACAGCGTGTCCGTGGCGACAAGCACAGAATCATTTGCGAGGAAAACGCAGGGGCGGCTTTTCAGGGAATCCGCTATCTCGCTGACATTGTCAAATTGCGATGCAAACGGGAATTTGGGAACATCCTGCAGGAATATCCATGTTTCCGGGATGGTCCTCACATCGAATTTCGCATCGGTAGTGCAGAATCCCATGAGGGAAGGACACTGGGTCATTATGATGGCGTTGATGTTCGGGTTGCGCCTGTAGATTTCCTGATGCAGGGCTACGGCGTGCGAGGCTTTCTTGCCGGCCTCTATCATGCCGTCCTTGATTTGGACTATATCGTCCTCGTCAATGTCCCAGCGCTGTGCTCCGGCGGGAGTGATGAGAAAATCATCGCCTTTCCAGCGGACGGACACTGTACCGTATGAGCTGCTCATCAGCTTCTGGTCGCAGGCTCTGCGGACTATCTTCACGATCTGGGTGCGGATGGCCCTTTCATCGGAAGGATAGGTCACGTCCATGAAATGGCGGAAATTGCTTCCGTTCAGGTGGCTCTTGTGCCTTGCTATCTGCTCGTCGGTAAGATAGGTGGGTTCTCCCAGAGTCTTTGCATTGATGATTGTCCTTGCACAGAGCTCGAGAGTCTCGAAGCGCTGGTAGGCGTCCGCTATGTCTTCTCCCATGAGCACGATACCATGGTTTTCCATGATGACGGCCTTGTATTCGGGATTCTTCTGGAACTCTCCGGCGATTTTCTTGCCGAGGTTCTCGCTTCCCGGCACATCATAGGGAGCGAAGCCGATAGGTCCGCAGACATCTTTCACCTGGGGAAGGATATTGGTGTTGGGAATCTGTTTCGTTATGCTGAATGTAACCAGTCCCGGAGGGTGTGCGTGGA
>CAYWPV010000122.1:0-3213 GCA_964460265.1 uncultured Muribaculaceae bacterium
TGCCGTCTTTCGGAGCGTCCCTGACAGGAAGTCTGTCGGGGACGCTTTTTTTGTGCTTTCTTGCTGTCCTCGGTTCCTGCCGCCTGTGGCAGCTGTTAACGGATTGTGTTCTTTATGTTGTAGTGATTTCGGTCAGAAGAACTTCTGGAAATCATTTCACAGATGAATCCTGCGAGGAAAAGCATCGTGCCGATGATTACCGCTGCGAGTGCAAGATAGAAGAGTGGCTGATCCGTTACAGGACGGAATTTCCAGCCGTTTGCCTGGTGGATGAGCTTGACCGCCATGAGCCATATTGCTATGATAAATCCTGCAAGAAACATCAGAATGCCCGTAAATCCGAAGAAATGCATCGGCTTTTTTCCGAATGTGCTCAGGAACCACAGGGACAAAAGGTCGAGAAATCCGTTCACAAACCTTTCCATCCCGAACTTGCTCTTACCGTATTTACGTTTCTGGTGGTGCACGGGTTTTTCCCCGATCTTGCTGAACCCTGCGTTTTTGGCGAGATAGGGAATGTATCTGTGCATTTCACCATATACTTCGACATTCTTGACGACTTCGTTTTTGTATGCTTTGAGTCCGCAGTTCATGTCGTGCAGCTTGATGCCCGTGATTCTCCTTGCCGTGGCGTTGTACAGCTTCGACGGAAGGTTCTTTGTAAGCTTGTTGTCCTGCCTGTGCTGTTTCCATCCCGACACGACATCGTAGTCGTCCTCTGTTATCATGCGGTACATTTCAGGGATTTCTTCCGGCGAATCCTGAAGATCGGCGTCCATGGTGACGACGACCTTACCCTCCGCCGCTTTGAATCCGCAGTACAGTGCTGCTGACTTGCCGTAGTTTCTTCTGAATGAGATGCCCCTTATGGCCGGGTCTGATTTTGAAAGCTCCTCGATTCTGTCCCACGAGCCGTCCGTACTTCCATCGTCCACCATGATTATTTCATGGGACCATCCGTTTTCCCTGACGACTTTTTCTATCCACCCCACAAGTTCGGTAAGAGAATCCTTTTCATTGAAAAGGGGAATGACGATGCTCAGGTCTTTTGAATGGCTCATTGCTTAAGGTTTAAAAGGGTCCGCCGGGCGGATGCTTCTGGAGAGTATTGCTGACAGAATCCATCCGTAAACGAAGCAGTAGCCCATGGTGCCGAAGAAGCTTATTGTCGGAAGATTTCCGCTGACCGACTCCAGAGCCTGTCTGCCGTTGGCGTCCATGGCCGCAGAATACTGGTTCATGACGGCATCGACAGTAGCCTGGAACATCTCCGGCGAAATGAAAAGGATGTTGGCAAGGGTCGCCGCAGAGACTATCAGTGCCGAAAGAAACGCGGAGGCGACGCCGAATCTGTACGCTCTGCTCCTTTCCTCTTCATGCTGTGCCATTGCGAACCTTGCCATGTCTCTGCGCATGATGGCTATGCATCCGGTAAATTTTGCCGCCCAGATGATGAAATTTAAGACTGAGATCAGCAGCATCATGTATGTTCCGCCATGTATTTTTGATATCAGAAAAGAGGCTGCCATGCAAACAATGCAGAGCAAGCCCAGTCTGGCTCCGGTTTTACCTGCCTCATTCCATACGTTTACGGGTTTTGTTTCGTCAATCATGTCAGCGTAAATGCAGATTTAGACAAAGATAGGTTTTTTTCGTATATTTGCAGTTCATAAATTTGTGTCAAGTCATATGAAAATCAACATCACTTTTCCTGATGGTAGCGTCAAGTCCTATGATAAGGGCGTTACAGGCTACGAAATAGCGGAGAGCATAAATCCGAGGCTGGCTTCGGAAGTGCTTGCAGTGTCAGTGAAGCCAGAAAATGACAATACTGTCGACAATGGCGTCACTATTGATTTGGCACGTCCTATCAATGAAAACTGTTCGATAAAGCTCCTGAAATGGGAGGACGATGAAGGCAAGAAAGTGTTCTGGCATTCTTCTTCCCACCTTATGGCGGAAGCTTTGGAAGCCCTTTATCCCGGGGTGAAGTTCGGGATAGGCCCTGCCATCGAGAACGGTTTCTATTATGATGTCGATCTCGGCGGCAAAACCATTTCGGATTCCGATTTTCCCAAGATCGAGAAGAAAATGCTCGAGCTTGCACATCAGAACCAGAAATTTGAGCGTATCGACGTCTCCAAGGCCGAAGCCATGGATCATTTCCGCGAAAAAGGCGATCCGTACAAATGCGAGCTCATCAGCGATTTGGCGGACGGCACCATAACATATTACAGGAACGGTGATTTCACTGATCTTTGCCGCGGGCCTCATCTCCGTGACACGAGCATGATCAAGGCTGTCAAGCTTACGAGCATCGCAGGTGCCTATTGGCGCGGAGACGAAAAGCGTCAGCAGCTTACCCGTATCTACGGCATAACCTTCCCGAAGAAATCCATGCTTGATGAGTATCTCAAAGTGCTGGAGGAAGCGAAGAAGAGAGATCACCGCAAGCTCGGCAAGGAAATGGAGCTCTTCACCTTTTCCTCGAGAGTTGGTCTCGGACTGCCTCTCTGGCTTCCCAGAGGTGCCGTCATGAGATATGAACTGGAAAAGTTCCTCCGCAGGAAGCTCAACCAGTACGGCTATCTTCCCGTTGTCACCCCTCATATCGGCAGCAAGCAGTTGTACATAACTTCCGGGCACTATGCGAAATACGGCAAGGACTCGTTCCAGCCCATACATACGCCGCAGGAAGGGGAGGAGTATATGCTCAAACCGATGAACTGCCCTCATCACTGCGAAATCTACCGTTCATCGCCGAGATCGTACAGGGATCTGCCCCTCAGGCTTGCCGAGTTCGGAACGGTGTACAGATACGAGCAGAGCGGTGAGCTTCACGGACTTACCAGAGTCAGATGTTTCACCCAGGACGATGCCCACATGTTCGTTCGCCCGGATCAGATAAAGGAAGAATTCAAGAAGGTCATAGACCTGATTCTTTATGTCTTCAAGGTATTCCATTTTGAGGATTATACCGCTCAGATTTCTCTCCGCGACAAAGTTGACAGAAGCAAATACATCGGAAGCGACGAGAACTGGGAGAAAGCCGAAAGGGCCATAATCGAATCCGCCGAAGAGAAAGGTCTTAAGACCGTGGTGGAATATGGCGAAGCCGCTTTCTATGGTCCGAAGCTCGATTTCATGGTGAAGGATGCCATAGGCAGAAAATGGCAGCTGGGAACCATTCAGGTGGATTACAATCTCCCCGAA
>CAYWPV010000123.1:0-3144 GCA_964460265.1 uncultured Muribaculaceae bacterium
TGGTACGACAACGAGTGGGGTTATTCAAACAAAGTGCTTGAAATGGCACGCGTCATCGCGAAGTAAGAGACTCTTACATGGAAAAGAAAGAGGAGCGTCCGTCAGGATGCCCCTCTTTTTTTGATGAAGGTGACTGAATCATTTGTCAGTCACCCTCTCCGTCATGCGTCCTTGTATTTCAGGACCGGATGCCTTGCAGCTCCTGTTTCATCAGGTCTGCCTATCGGCGTGTTATGCGGTGCCGTTTTCAGCAGCGACGGATTTGCAGCTGCTTCCTCCGCAACTTTCTTCATGGCCTCAATGAATGAATCAAGGGTTTCTTTGGATTCAGTCTCTGTAGGCTCGATCATGAGTGACTGGTGGAACAGCAGGGGGAAGTAGATCGTCGGGGCATGGAATCCGTAGTCAAGCAGTCTCTTGGCCACGTCAAGGGTAGTCGCTCCTTTTCCGTCTTCCGCTTTTCCGGCTCCGTCGTCGATCAGTCCGTCGAACACAAATTCGTGCTTGCATATTGACGGAATGGGGAGCTTGTACCGGTCCTTCAGAGATTCTTTTATGTAGTTGGCGGACAAGGTCGCAAGTTTCCCGGCCATCTTTATGTTCTGTCGGCCCAGTGCGAGAATGTAGGAGTATGCGCGCAGAATGATGCCGAAGTTGCCCATGAATGCGGAAACCTGTCCGGCTGACGTGTCTTTGTCACGGATGATTCTGTACAGTCCGGACTCGCTGTCTTTTTCCACTCTCGGGACCGGAAGGCAGTCTTTCAGGTATGCGGCCACGCCCACGGGACCTGAGCCCGGACCTCCGCCTCCGTGTGGAGTCGAGAAGGTTTTGTGGAGGTTCAGGTGCATGATGTCGAACCCCATGTCCCCCGGACGGACGACACCGAGCAGAGGGTTCATGTTGGCCCCGTCATAGTAAAGAAGTCCGCCGCAGCCGTGGACCAGTTCGGCTATTTCTTCGATGTCCTTTTCAAAAAGTCCCAGGGTGTTGGGGTTGGTCATCATTATTCCGGCCACATCGTCTCCGAGCAAAGGCTTGAGCGCTTCCACATCTATCAGCCCGTTTTCACCGGACTTTACCACGACCACATTCAGACCGCAGACCGCGGCACTCGCCGGATTCGTTCCGTGTGCACTGTCAGGAACGATTATTTTTGTCCTCTTTTCATCACCTCTCGACATGTGATAGCGGCGCATGATCATGAGGCCGGTCAGTTCTCCGTGGGCTCCCGCACAAGGTGCGAAAGTGAACGCCGACATGCCCGTTATGGCCGCAAGGGACTTTTCCATCTCCGCATAGACTCTGAGCGTTCCCTGCACGCTGTCCTCGCTCTGCATGGGATGTGCTCCGGTGAATTCGGGCATGGATGCGATTTCTTCGTTGATTTTGGGGTTGTACTTCATCGTACAGCTTCCCAGAGGATAGAAACCCGTATCCACACCGAAGTTCATCTGAGAAAGGTTTGTGTAGTGCCTTGTAACGTCAGGTTCACTTGCCTGAGGAAGAGCGGCCCTGCTGCCTCTTCTCAGCTCCTCGGGGATATCGGGTGTTATTCCGTATCTGTTGGCGGGAAGGGTGTATCCGCGCCTTCCTTCTTTTGATATCTCAAAAACCAGCTTGTCGTAGTATCTCATGCCTGTATCCCGTTAATGATTTTTACCAGAGAATCCACTTCTTCCTTAGTCCTTTTCTCGGTGACACAGAAGTTTACAAGACCCTCCTCTATTTGGAGAGCGGCAAAGAATCCCTCGTCAGCCAATTTCTTCTGAAGGATGTCCACGGGAACGAGAGGTCTGAGCGTGAATTCTTTCAGGAAAGGTTTGTCGTAGACTTTTTCAAATTTTCCGCTTGCCAGCAGTTTTTCATAGAGATAATGTGCTCCTGCGTATGACAGTTCGTTGACATCGCGCATCCCGTCAGGTCCCATAAGGGACATGTATATGGTCACGTACAGTGCCATGAGGCTTTCATTGGAGCAAATGTTGCTGGTGGCCTTTTCCCTGCGGATATGTTGCTCGCGGGCCTGCAGAGTGAGTACATAGCAGCGTTTGCCGTCCTTGTCCGAAGTCTGTCCTACAATTCTTCCGGGGAGTTTGTGCATGTAATCTTTTCTACATGCCATGAATCCTACGGACGGACCTCCGTAACTTAGGGGTATTCCCAGTGACTGTCCGTCACCGACGGCTATGTCGAAATTCTGTTCCCCCGGAGTCTTGATAACCGCCAGTGCGGATGGATCGCAATACTCTATCACGAGAGCCTTGGCATCGTGTACACTGTCAGCAAATCCGGAAAGATCCTCGATGATGCCGTATCGGTTGATTGCAGGAATGATGATTCCCGCCACATCTCCACTTTCAAGACCGCTGCGGAGACTGCCGAGACTGGTCTGTCCGTCTTCGCTTTCTATGTAGCCTATCTGGACTCCATGGTATTTCGCATAGGTCTCCACAACCTTTATTACATTGGGCAGCAACGTACGGGAAAGAAGAACCTTGTTTTTCTTTCTTGTACATGCCACTGCCATCATCATCGCCTCGGATGCGGCCGTAGGTCCGTCATACATGGATGCGTTGCTGATGTCCATCCCCGTGAGTTCGCAGATCATGCTTTGGTATTCAAATATATACCGCAATGTTCCTTGAGAAATCTCAGCCTGGTAAGGTGTGTATGCCGTGAGAAATTCCGACCTGGATGTCAGGTATGAAACAGTGGCGGGGGAGTAATGGTCGTAAGCTCCGGCTCCGGAAAATACGGTCATTTTCCGATTTTCTTCGCCGAGCTTATGCAGCCAATCCCTTATTTCCTGCTCCGACATGGCGTCGGGAAGATTGTATTCCCCCTTGTAGATGAATTTAGAGGGAACATCGCTGTACAGGCTGTCAAGTGAGGCGACACCGACCCTGTCCAGCATTTCCCTTATATCATCTTCCGTATGAGGAAAATATGAAAAAGTCCCCATTTGATTATTTCTCCGTCAGTTTTTTGTATGCTTCCGCATCAAGCAGTTTTTCAAGTTCTGCCTTGTCGCTCATTTTCACTTTGATGATCCAGTTGGCGTAGGAATCTTCATTGATGAGTTCCGGGCTGTCCTCTACGGTGGAATTCGTTTCAACGATTTCTCCGCTTACGGGGCAGTAA
>CAYWPV010000124.1:0-3033 GCA_964460265.1 uncultured Muribaculaceae bacterium
GCTGTAGGAAATGGGGTACAGGGCGAAACGGTCCGAAAGCCTGAGTTTGCGGTTGACTCCGTTATAGGACATGCCGTCATAGGAGTCTCTCACCATGAGCCCGCCTATCACCCTGCAGCCGAAGCCGTCATCCATACTTTTGACCAGATACCAGCGGGAACCCATGTTCATGTAGCTGACAAGCGTGTCGGCATATATCAGGGGAGAAACTATGTTGAAACGGAGGTTGGAGAAACGCTGTACCAGCATCTTGCTGCCGATGTCGTCGTTGTCGAGGGAAAACTGGTTGTTCCACGACTTGAGCGTATCGTTCACATAGCGGTAAACCACCATGTCCGAAGGAAAATTCTTCAGTTCAGGCCATTCGGAACGGTCCGCATCCATGACCTGGCGCATGAACCCTTCCAGACGGTCCATGCGGCCGTCTATGCGTTTTTCCAGTTTTTTTCCTGCGGCGGCGCTTATGTCAGGGACTCTGCCGGAAAAGACCGCGACGAATATGAGAACCGCGGCGAGGGCGAGCATGGCAATCCACAGATTCCGCCTGAAAAAAGCCAAGGATATTCTGACCGGGCTACTCATGATGATACGGTTCTCCGTTTATAATGGTAAACGCACGGTACAGCTGCTCAGCGAAGATCACGCGCACCATCTGGTGGGAGAAAGTCATGGGAGAGAGTGAGATCTTTCCGTCTGCACGGCCGTAAACCGCATCGGAGAATCCATACGCACCTCCGACAGCGAACGTAAGATCACGTCCGGCGTTCATTTTTTTCTCCAGATACCGTGAGAAATCCACGGACCTGAACATCTCTCCTTTTTCATCCAGCAGTACAAGCTCATCGGATGCCCTGACACGGGACAGAAGAAGTTCCCCTTCCCTGTCTTTTATCCGCTCCCTGCTCCACGAGGACACATTTTTGAGCTGAGGGATTTCAACCATCGAGAACGGAGCATAATGCTTCAGCCTTGACACATATATGCCAAGGCCTTCACTCACCCAGCGGACATCTGTCCCGCCCATTGTAAGAAGGCATATCCTCATCTCGAAGACGAAATCGCACTGATACAAATATATGAATCTGGCGCAGTATTTGCAAACGTTTCTTCTTGCTTGGCTTTGGGCTTCAAATAATGAGGAAATACCTTATTCTGTTCACATTGGCTCTTTTCCCTCTGTTCGACACGTTCTCTGCAAGAGCGCAGAACAGCGGTGAATATGATGTTTTCATCCCCATAGCCAAGTATATCGGCAAAGGCGATGCGGAGAAGCTCTCGGCATGGTTCGCCGACAATCTGGAAGTTTCCATTTTCGCATCCTCCTGCGAAGTGAGCCACAATCAGGCTCGCAGGATTTTCAAGACTTTTTTCGATTCATACAGCCCGAGGTCATTTTCCATCACCCATACTGCGGGAAGAGGGAACATGAAGTATGCCCTCGGAGTCCTGAATGCGGGCGGAGAAAGTTTCCGCGTGACGATTTTTGTCAACAGAAAAGACAACAGTTACTATATCCAGCAGCTGAAAGTTGAAAAAATGGAATAATTTTTACTTTAAAGCAGCCACATGGCACAGATATTGCAATATTTTTAGACGTGGTTAGTATTTTGTATTAGTTAATAATTTGGTTAATCGAGAAAGGATTCGTTGTGATAACGAGTCCTTTCTTCTTTTCCCCACGCCATGGACACAGGAGGCGTGCAGTGCTTCTCGGGACACCGGAGGAAGCCGGCGGCTTTCGGGTGATGAAAACGGAACGGCATCTGCCGAAAAAGGCTGTCCGATGCGGACAGCCTTGATTTGCAAAGTATTTTTCCGTGATTACACCCTCTGGCCGTAGCTGCGGTCCGTGGTGTTGACGGTTATGACATCTCCCGTGTTGATGAAGAGAGGGACCATGATTTTGGCGCCGGTCTCGAGAGTGACCTCTTTCAGCGCACTGGTGGAGGCAGTGTTGCCTTTGACCGCAGGCTCCGAATATGTCACCTCCAGTGTCACATAGGTAGGTAACTCGCAAGTGAGGCATCTCTCCTCGTCGCCCGTCACGAACATCATCTCCACATGCTGGCCTTCCTTCATGAGGTCGGCGTTTTCCACTATGTCCTTGGGCAGGTGAATCTGCTCGAAGGTCTCTTCGTGCATGAAGTTGAAGCCTTCGTCATCTGCATAGAGGAACTGATAAGGCCGTCTTTCGACATTGATGGTGTCTATCTTGGCACCCGCTGTGAAAGTGTTCTCCAGAATGCGTCCGTTTTCAAGGTTGCGAAGTTTCGTCTTTACGAAAGCAGGTCCTTTGCCAGGCTTGACATGCTGAAACCAGACGATCTGACAGGGCTTGCCGTTGTAATTCAGAAAAAGTCCGTTTTTGAAATCTGCTGTTGTTGCCATATAATAAAAATCTAATGTTTTCCTATTATGCTGAAATTCCTTGAATCAGAACTGCAAATTTATGAATTTTTCACAAGAAATCAGAATATGACACAGGAAACGGACGCCTTTCCGTTAAAGCTTGCGGTTTTTGTAAGCATTGATGGCTGAAGGGACTATCCTTTCATAGCTCTCGTCCCTGTAAAGAGGCGACGAGATTATGAAATCGGCAGTGCTCCTGTTCGTAGCGAACGGAACATTGTAAAGGGAGGCCAGGCGAACCAGACTCATGACATCGTTCTGATGACCCTGCATTATCAGGTTGTCGCAGAAAAACACAAGCATGTCGGCCCTGCCTTCGGCTATCATGGCCCCGATTTCGGCATCTCCGCCCAACGGTCCGCTCAACAGGCAGTGCACATAGGGAGCGGTGTCCCCGAGCACCTCTTTCAAGGCATCGTTGATCAGTCTGCCGGTAGTGCCGGTCGCATATAGAGTCTTGTCACTGAGTGACCCTGCGTTGAATTTGACCCATTCTATGAGTTCCTTCTTTCTGGAATCGTGAGCCACAAGGGCGATAGTTCTTATCATATCACAAGAGTGTTTTTCTATGATGCAAAATTACGAAAATAACAGGGCTTCTGCAAAAGCCTATGCTTCCGGAAC
>CAYWPV010000125.1:0-3027 GCA_964460265.1 uncultured Muribaculaceae bacterium
GGTATGAGACCGTTCGAAGCCATCTCACGGAACTGGATTCTGCTCAGGCCGAAGGCACGGATATATCCTTTCGGACGGCCGGTCAGAGAGCAGCGGTTGTGGAGACGGCAGGGAGAAGAGTTCTTGGGGAGCTTGTCAAGAGCGGCCCAGTCACCGGCCTCCTTGAGGGCTTTTCTCTTCTCGGCGTATTTTGCAACTAGTTTCGCGCGTTTAACTTCGCGAGCTTTCATTGATTCTTTTGCCATATCTTTAGTTGTTATGTTTCTTGAAAGGAAGACCGAAAGCCTTGAGGAGAGCATAGCATTCCTCGTCAGTCCGGGCGGTGGTGACGAATGTTATCTCCAGTCCGTGAATCTTCGGGTTCTTGTCCATGTCGATCTCAGGGAAAATGATCTGCTCCTTGAGACCGAGCGTGTAGTTGCCCTGACCGTCCATTTTCTCGGATATGCCGTTGAAGTCACGGATACGGGGAAGAGCCACACGGATGAGTCTCTCGAGAAACTCGTACATCTTGACATTGCGGAGGGTGACCTTCGTTCCGATAGGCATGCCCTTACGGAGCTTGAAGTTGGAGATATCCTTTCTCGAGGAGGTCACAATCGCCTTCTGTCCGGCAATCAGGGAAAGTTCCTCAGCGGCTTCCTCAACGAGCTTCTTGTCATCGGTAGCGTCTCCGACACCTTCGTTGATGCTTATCTTGACAAGCTTGGGGCACTGCATGGCAGTGCTGTAGGAGAACTGCTTCACAAGAGCGGGAACAATCTCCTCTTTGTACACCTTCTTAAGTGTAGGAACGTATCCAGCAGGCAACGCCTGAGCCTCTACTGGTTCTTTTGTTTTCTTCTTTGCCATAATTACTTGATCTCTTCTCCGGATTTTTTAGCGTAACGGACTTTTTTACCGTCAACAAATTTGTATCCGATTCTGGTAGGAACTTTGGGATTGGAAGGGTCAACAATCTGAACATTGGAGATGTGGATACCGGCCTCCTGTTTGATGATGCCGCCCTGAGGCTGCTTCGCGTTGGGCTTGGTATGCTTGCTGACCATATTGATTCCTTCTACGACAACACGATCCTTGTCTCTGAGAACCGTGAGAACCTTCCCGGTCTTCCCCTTGTCATTTCCGGCGTTCACATATACGGTGTCGCCTTTCTTAATGCGAAATTTCTTCATGATTCTTGGATTTTAAAGGACCTCAGGAGCCAATGAAACGACCTTCATATAATTTTCACGCAGTTCCCTGGCGACAGGACCGAAAATACGTGTACCGCGAAGCTCTCCGGCATTGTTCAGAAGAACGCAAGCGTTGTCATCGAAACGGATGTATGAGCCGTCCGGTCTGCGGATTTCCTTCTTGGTGCGGACTACGACAGCCTTGGATACTGTTCCTTTCTTGGCGTCTCCTCCGGGAAGGGCGCTCTTGACCGCAACGACTATCTTATCACCTACTGTCGCATAACGGTGGCGGGTTCCCCCAAGGACGCGGATGCAAAGCACTTCCTTCGCACCGCTGTTGTCAGCCACCTGCAAACGTGTTTCCTGCTGTATCATGTTACTTAACTTTTTCTACGATTTCAACTAATCTCCACCTCTTGGTCTTGCTGAGAGGGCGCGTTTCCATGATGCGGACCGTGTCGCCTTCGCTGCATTCGTTCTTGGCATCCTCCGCCACGAACTTGGTGGTCTTCTTTACGAACTTGCCGTACATCGGATGTTTCTCTCTGGACTCGGTAGCGACGATTATAGTCTTGTCCATCTTGTTGCTGACGACAACACCGATTCTTTCCTTACGAAGATTTCTTTCCATAAATCTTATCTTGATTAGTTCTGTTCTTTCTGTTTCTGAGCGAGGACGGTCAGCATGCGAGCGATGTCGCGGCGGGTTTTCCTAATCTCAGAGGTGTTTTCCAATGGAGAAACGGCATGGTTGATTCTCATCGTGTCAAGATTGGCCTTCTCCGTTCCGATACGGTCCTGCAGATCCGCAATGGACATTTCGCGTATTTCAGAAATTTTCATTTTCTCTACCGTTAATTATTCAACATAGTCCCTGCGCACGACGAACTTGGTGGCGACAGGAAGCTTGTGGGATGCGAGACGCATCGCGTCTTTGGCAACCTCAAGCGAAACGCCCTCGGCCTCAAAGAGAATACGGCCCGGAGTGATGGGGCACACATAACCCTCGACATCTCCCTTACCTTTACCCATACGGGTTGAAAGAGGTTTCTTGGTAATAGGCTTGGCAGGGAAAACTCTAATCCAAATCTGACCTTCACGGTTCATACGACGTGAGATTGCCTGACGGGCAGCCTCAATCTGCTGCGCTGTAAGCCAGCAGTTTTCGAGATTCTTCAAACCGAAAGAACCGAACGCAAGCTGGTTTCCCCTCTGGGCATTCCCTTTCATGCGGCCCTTCTGTTCTCTTCTGAACTTGGTTTTCTTTGGTTGTAACATTGCTGTATTACTTTTAATTCTTTGTCGTAAATTTCCTAAAACCTTGAGCTTCAGCTGGTTGGGCGTACTTCACTCGTAATTTAGGATTGCAAAGTTAGCAATTTTTTTCTTAAACAAAACATATCCGAAAAAATTTTTCATCTTTTTCGACACAAAAAAATGATGCCCATCTATCATCCCCTCAGCCTGTTACACGCTTCATTACTTTTTAAAAGCGTCATTTTTCTACATCGCAGCTCCGGACGTAATTCGAGATCACCGCCATATCCGGAAACGGGGCTTGCGGCAAGCTGTTGCATTTTTTTTGCATGGACAGTTTGCTGACAATGAAGAAAAGGTTTTTCATATCGCTGCTTCTGCTTGCGGCGTCCTGCGCCGCGGCTTCAGGACAGGAAGGCAATTTCCTGCGCTACAAAGTGGAAAGAGGGGACACGGTCTACGTCGAAACCCTCGCTCCCGCAGTGAAATACGCGGCGGGCAGCGGGAAATACTGGAGAAAGCAGTCACGGCTGCTTTACAATTTCGGCAAGACATATCCTTACGCGCTTGAAGCGAAACGCCTGATAAAGGA
>CAYWPV010000126.1:0-2958 GCA_964460265.1 uncultured Muribaculaceae bacterium
TGTAGAAGGCAATCTGTGGTATTTTTCTCATTTCATGCGGATTCCGCTGAGCTTCGATTCCCCTCGTAAGCTCAAGCATGGCTTTCTCGCCCATTCCGTAGCTAAGATAGTCGGCTCCGCTGCTGACGAGAATCGAAGGGAAGAGCTTATCCTGCCAGTAGTCATAATGTGTAAGACGACGCAGCGACGCCTCCACACCTCCTATTATGACAGGAATGTCGGGATAAAGCTTTTTAAGTATTTTGGTGTAGACGGTGACGGCATAGTCAGGACGTTTCCCGGCTTCTCCGTTCGGAGTGTAGGCATCGTCACTTCTCAGTCTCTTGGCAGCCGTGTAATGGTTCACCATGGAATCCATTGCCCCGGCGTTTACCGCAAAGTACAGACGCGGAGTCCCCAGTTTCTTGAAATCCCTGAGATCGTCACGCCAGTTAGGCTGCGGAACAATTGCTATGCGGTAGCCGAACTTCTGCAGCCATCTGGAAATGGCTGCCGTTCCGAATGAAGGATGATCCACAAATGCGTCACCCGTAAAGAATATGATGTCAATATAGTCCCAGCCCAAAGCTTCCACCTCTTTTCTGGAGGTAGGGAACATATACGCATCTCCCCGCATACGGCCAGGCTACATTCTTTCAGGAAGCTCGATCCCCAGAATACCCATGGCTTTGACAAGGGACTTGGCCACGCTGCCGATCAGTGCAAGACGGAAAGACATAACGTTCCTGTCCGGCTCCTTGAGAATGGTAGTATCGTGATAATACTGGTTGAACTCCTTGGCAAGATCATAGGAATAGTTCGCCAGGACGGCCGGCGAGAGGGCCGCGCCAGCTTCCTCCACCTTTGAAGGGAGAAGATTGATCAGCTTTATCAGACGTATTTCCTTGGCAGATGGGACGAGATCGTCGGTTATGCACTCCGGGCCGTAGACGTAGCCGAGTTCATCCGCCTTTCTGAGAATGGACCGGATACGTGCATGGGTGTACTGGATGAAAGGTCCGGTATTCCCGTTGAAATCTATGGACTCCTTGGGGTTGAAAAGCATGGTCTTCTTGGGATCCACCTTTATGATGAAGTACTTGAGCGCACCGAGACCGATCATCCGATAAAGCTTTTCTTTTTCATCCTCAGGCATGTCGGCAAGTTTTCCGCTTTCCTCGGAAGTAGCCTTTGCCTCCTCGAACATCTGCTGAATCAGGTCATCGGCATCCACGACAGTACCCTCCCTCGACTTCATCTTGCCGTCGGGAAGTTCCACCATGCCGTAACTCAGATGATAAATCCTCTTGGCCCACTCGAAACCGAGTTTGGCCAGAATAAGTTTCAACACTTGAAAATGATAATCCTGTTCATTTCCTACGACGTAGATGAGGGAATCCAAATTATATCGGTTGAAACGTCTCTCCGCCGTTCCCAGATCCTGGGTTATGTAGACAGAAGTACCGTCACTTCTCAGAACAAGTTTTTTGTCAAGACCGTCTGCGGTGAGGTCGCACCACACCGAGCCGTCGGCTTCTCTGGTGAAAACGCCCATGTCAAGACCTTTCTGCACAAGCTCTTTTCCCAGAAGATAAGTGTCATGCTCGTAATCCACCTTGTCAAAGGATATTCCCAGCTTGCGGTAAGTCTCGTCAAAACCTGCCAATACCCAACTGTTCATCCTGGCCCAAAGGTCGCGGACTTGCTTGTCGCCATGTTCCCATTTCACAAGCATTTCATGGACAGCCTTGATGCTCGGCGCTTCCTTCTTTGCCTCTTCTTCCGGCATTCCGGCATCTACGAGTTTTTTGACTTCCTCGTTGAAAATGTTGTTGAAAGCCACATAGAAATCACCCACAAGATGATCTCCCTTTATCCCTGTGGATTCCGGCGTTTTCCCTTCACCTGTCTTTTCCCATGCGTACATCGACTTGCAGATATGAACTCCGCGGTCGTTGACGATGGTGGTCTTGATGACCTCGTTTCCGTTGGCCTTGAGCAGTCTGGATACGGAATCGCCAAGAAGGTTGTTCCGGATGTGTCCGAGATGCAGAGGCTTGTTGGTGTTGGGTGATGAGAACTCGACCATGACGCGCTTGCCGGTAGGGGGCAGCTGCCCGAAATCCTTTTCAGCGACGATGCCGGCAAACAGACGATCCCACCATACGGGGGAGAACAGCAGATTCAGAAATCCTTTCACGCAACCGTAGGAAGATATCTCAGGGGAATTCTCGACAACCCAGTCCCCTATCGCCTTTCCCGTATTCTCAGGCGAACTGTGTGAAATCCGCAGCAACGGAAATATGACAAGGGTGTAATCTCCCTCGAATTCCTTTCTCGTTATCTGCACCTGCAGAGATGAGCTGTCGATTTCAGTACCGTAAAGAACTTTTATGGCCTCGGCGGCCTTGACCTGGATAAAGAGTTCAGGTGTCATTTCAGATGGATTCAGAATTGTTACTAACCAAGATAAGCTTTCAGGAGTTTGCTTCTGTTCGGGCTTTTCAGTCTCCTGATAGCCTTTTCCTTAATCTGACGCACACGTTCACGCGTCAGACCGAATCTCTCGCCGATTTCTTCCAGCGTCATTTCCTGACAGCCTATGCCGAAGAAATATTTGATGATTTCACGCTCGCGAGGGGCGAGAGTGGAAAGAGCACGCTCTATCTCGGTATTCAGAGATTCATTTACCAGTCCCCTGTCGGCACTCGGCGAATCATCATTCGGAAGCACGTCCAGAAGACTGTTGTCCTCACCCTCGACAAAAGGTGCATCCACCGATACATGTCTGCCGGAAACCCTCAGAGTATCGGATATCTTGTCCTTCGGGACATCTATCATCTCCGAGAGTTCTTCGTTTGAAGGCTGGCGTTCATTTTCCTGTTCGAATTTGGAAAGCGCCTTGTTGATTTTGTTGAGAGAGCCTACCTGGTTGAGAGGCAACCTGACAATTCTTGACTGCTCGGCAAGAGCCTGAAG
>CAYWPV010000127.1:0-2958 GCA_964460265.1 uncultured Muribaculaceae bacterium
AAAACACAGTCGCGGCTCGTAACCGGCAAATCGAAATATGCCTCCATGAACGGATAAAGCACATCGAAATGAGCCAAAGTCACCTTCCTGGAACTTATATTGTTGAAACGGGCACGAATCGTGACGCCGGTCACCGGCTTCGGAGAAAACAGTTTGACGTACAGCCGTTTCCCATTAATGGAAACTTGCAGAGGTTCGGCAACCCGGAACTGCCTCGCTGAATTGCTCATGCGGTAATACACGGAAGCATTTTCATCGGCCAGAAACATCGTATCCAGATATGGAAGGTAAGCGTAATCCGCCTCCCTTACGTAGATTTCACCGTTACGCTGTTCCGGATGAGTGTAGGCGACTTTTATGCGGGCTACCTTGCCCGGCTCGGCTTTCAGACCGGAGAATCTGTAAGAACGGGTAAAACGCGAACTGTCGCTGGTAACGGAGACTACTTCGACCTTTCCGCAAAGAGATTCCTGAAAAGGCAGGAATTTGAAAGAACTGTCGCGTGCGGCATCTATCACAGGCATGTCAATCCCGCCCGAGACGGTACCGTCCGCATTGAACTCTTCTCCATATTTGGTTCCCTCATCGAAAACGATCCTGACATCCTTGACAAAACGGCGCATGTATACGTCGCCCAAATCCAGATGAACCCGCAGATCCGTCAGACACCTTTCAAGCTGGACGGTACCCTCACGGTTTTTCTGGTCAGGCCCTATTTCCAGACTGATTTCCTTGTAAAAGAAATCGTTTGCGAAAAAAGGATTTCCGTCTTTCGGAGTGAACCAGCATTCAGAAAGTTTGGACGGCACGGTCACCCGGACATCGCTTCCGTCTCCCGTAGATGCAAGGACGGCCACGATGTACCTGCCGCGCTGCATTCCTTCTATCAAAATGCATGAATTGTCTTCTGCGACTTTCGAATAATGCTTGTCCAGCACATTTCCGCGGCTGTCAGCCACGACAAACCAAACTTTGCGGATCGTATCTTTTCCGGGGTTTACCGTTCCGGAACTGTCGTCATAATCGACAGGAGCAAGAGTATCGGCCGGCATGTCCGGCAGTTCCGGCTCATCAATATCATCATTATCCGCCGATTTGGTAATGACTCTCACGGCATCCGGCAGGACAAGGCGCAGGCTTACCTGCGCTCCCGTACCTTCATCTCCGGCAACCGGATCTTTCGAGCAGGAAGCCGCCGCAAAAAGTATCGCCGCCATTGACAGCAACGATATGATTGTCCTTCTCATCTTTTTCATAAGCGGGAAATGATTCTACTTTTTTATGCAGCGAACGGATGCGAATGACTGCCTCGCCCTGCTTTCCACCGCAACTGATGCAGTCTTCCCGTCCGAGCTCAACAGCACTCTCTTGGTATAGGCCATGCCGCCCGCAGCATTCCGTCTTTCGCCCGACCACAGATAAATACCTGTTCCTGAGTTCCTTGGATTGGCAACCTTCTCTTTGTCATTCTTCACACCGGCAAAAGGGATAAACATGCTCTGTCCTGATGCGGCAGAAGTAAGCTTAAGGTATCTTGCAGCTTTGTTGTCTCCCGTCATGGAAGAAGCCTCCATTATCTCAGAAACAATCTTGTCTCCGTTTCCGGCGGTATACTCTCCCGGAATCTGCGCCCCGTCGGGAAGAAGCGAATTAAGTTCATTCCTTGTCGGAACGCGGTAACCTTCGGGGCATGGCAAGTAGGCGGAATCTTCGAAATCAGTGTTCCACCCATTCTGATTGTCAATCGCACCTTTTGCCGGTATGGGATCGTAACGGGTGTAGATATCATACTTATACGGGCTTCCGTGAAGGTAGAAACAGCCGGCGCTTACCCGCCAGTTTTCGCGGTACATCGCCTTCACGCTCTGCAGGTCATCGGACAGGTATATGGGATCTGAGTCCAGATCAGCCCCCGTCGCATTGAAGGCCATCCATGTTCTGCCGGCAATATCCACAGTTTCAAGGACTTTAGCACTTGGAGCTACGCGCACCTCGAGATAATCATACGTATTCTCAAGCAAAGGATTCTTAAGGCCCAGCACAATAGAATATCCGAGCCTTCCCTTTCCCTGATCGGGAATCGAGACAGTAACCGATGTAAGAACCCTTCCATCCTCAGATTCGGAATAGGAGGCCTCGCCTACCGCGGCTGTTCCGTTCAGCCCCTTGACCGATGAAATCTCCACTCTGAAAGGAGCCGCAAACACGAGCTTCATTTCCGAGGCGCCTGTATATGGTACATTGACCACATTTGCCTCATAGTCGGCCTGCACCCCATCCGGGATCACCGAATATGTCTCGTTGAGAAGAATCCGCCCGTCCGCATCCGGCTGCGCATATACGGTCAGTCCGTCTTCCCATTCCTTTACGGAAAAAAGCACATTGATTTCCGCTCCTATGTTGAGCACCTGCACTTCATAGGCTTTTCCGCGTTCGATTGACGGGATATCGACCGACAAACGCAACGGAACTCCTTTCTGAGAGCATGAAATGACTGCTTTGACAGGTGTTTCAGATTCATAGCAATATGCCACTCCGGCAGCAAATCCGGAAGTCATGCCTTCGCCCTCAAATTCCTTTATGTAAGAAGTCCGTCCTTCCAAGACCGCCCTGG
This sequence comes from uncultured Muribaculaceae bacterium, assembly GCA_964460265.1. Taxonomy (GTDB): domain Bacteria; phylum Bacteroidota; class Bacteroidia; order Bacteroidales; family UBA932; genus Cryptobacteroides. Next base: position 2,615 of record CAYWPV010000127.1, read on the forward strand.
AAACTGATGAAGGGAAAATATAGCTCTCAGAAGGTGCGTTTTCTATTTGTATGGATTTGACCACCGTCGTAGAATCCTGTCCGGTATTAAGGTCAATCCTCGCCGTCCCATGCTCCATTTCCACTGAAACATCATTAAGGGAAGAAAGGCTCGAGGGAAGTTTTACGGTCCCAGTGAGGTAATCTGCCGGACCGTCTGCTCCGGAAAAGGACACCTTGCCGTTCAGAAATGAAGTTTCGTCCATAGCGGCGGTGGTGTTGGCCTCCGCTCCGCTCAGAAAAAATAGGGAAGCTTCGGGAGCTGACTGCACCGAAACTCTTCCGTTTTCCGGCACAAGCTTCAAA
>CAYWPV010000128.1:0-2942 GCA_964460265.1 uncultured Muribaculaceae bacterium
GCCCTGTCCATGACTTCCTCGTCGATGTATTCCGCCCCGGAAGCATCAGTATCTTCCAGGATGAGTTTCATGCCGGGGTCGGAGTGGCTGAATTCGGCCTTCGCCTCACCGAATATGCGGTTCACGCAGTCTTTGACCTCGGCGGTTTTTTCTTCGTGGAAGTATATGACGGATTCCGCTTCGAACGGGATGGCGTTGCGCAGGCTTCCTCCTTTGAGATCTCCAGCCTTGGCTCCAAGCTTGCCGATGAGCGGGCTCAGAATGCGGGCCATGATCTTGTTCGCATTGGCTCTGTAGAGAGAGATGTCCATGCCGGAGTGCCCTCCCTGAAGACCTTTTACCGTGATTTTCAGTCCTTTGTAGCCTTCCGGCACAGGATGCTTGCTGTATTTGAAGCTGCCTGTGGCGTCAAGACCTCCGGCACATCCGATGCAGAGTTCCCCTTCGCTTTCCGAGTCCAAGTTCAGGAAAATGTCTCCTTGGAACAGACCCGGCTTGAGTTTTTCAGCGCCTGTCATGCCGGTTTCTTCATCGTAGGTGAACAGCGCTTCCACAGGTCCGTGCCTGAGGCTGTCGTCTTCCAGGATCGACAGGGCCAGAGCTACTCCCATGCCGTCATCGGCTCCAAGGGTAGTGCCTTTGGCGCCCACCCATTCTCCGTAGATTTCGGTCTGTATGGGATCTTTGAGGAAGTCGTGCACGGTGTCCGCGGTTTTCTGCGGCACCATGTCCACATGGCCCTGCAGAATCACGCCTCTTCTGTTTTCATATCCCGGAGTCGCGCCCTTGCGCATGATTATGTTTCCGGTTTCGTCTTTTTCCGTTTCTATTCCATGGTCTTTTCCCCATTTGAGGAGATAGTCTATGACCTTCTCCTCGTGTTTCGAAGGTCTTGGAATCTGTGTGAGACCGTAGAAGTTATTCCAAACTATCTTCGGGTCCAAATCTTTGATAGTCATAACTGTATGTTTTAGTGTCGATTATTGGACGGGCAGAGAGCTCTCTGTTCCGAGCTGGTATACGGGAATCCGGCTCTGAAGCAGAATGTCCATGCCGTCGGAAAGGGTGACGGTGCAGACAGCCGGTATCCTGTAATAGATCGCTTTGGTAGACGAGCCTTTGCCGCCTGCGTCCGCGTTCCGGATTTCCTCCGGTCTCAGCTCAAGGACGTAAGGTTTTCCCGATACGTTGTCGGCAGACACGAGGCCTTCCTCGTCAGATACCCTGAAAGCTATGTAGCGCTGCGATTTGGCGTCAGGTGAGGGCACGACGTCGTAGTTCATCTTCTGGCCGCTGATGTCTGTGTAGCCGATGAAAAGTGAAAGGTATTCTTTCTCCATACGGTCTATCTCTTTTAATGCGGCGGACATGGCTTCTCCGCTGTAGGTGGCGTCCGTGTTCCCGGTCACGATGTCCATCCTTTTTTCCCTGAGATTGAATATCATGTCGGCAGCTTCCGCAGCTTTTGTCTCCAGAGGCTTTTCCACCACCATTTTCTGCTGCACCGCCACCATGCTGAAACCGTCGGCGCCGCGCACGTCTTTGTAAAGCGTTGCCGATTCCGAGGTGAGGTTGGAACTTGTGCCCGCTCCCGAGAAATCGCTTTCGGAATCATGCGGGAAACGCCATTGCGTTTCCGCGTTCCGTGCACCTCCGAAAGAGACAAGTCCCTGCGAAGTCAGGGCAAGGAAGGTGTTCTGCCCTTTGCCCGGAGCTATGTTGAAACGGCGGCTCTGGTCAGCTTCCGCATAGGGAGCCATCTTGACGGACAGTATCCTGCAGCTTGACGCATCCGCCTGTCTTGCGTCTGTGCCGAGATATTTCTTGGCGAATTTTGCGTACGGTCCGGCGTGGAAAGTCTCCTTCTGTGCTTCCACTTCCAGAGAAATCACCGTCTCGGGAAGGGCATAGGACACCGTTCCTATAGGATCGGAGCCCAGATATATTTCCTGGGCGGATGCCGTGGCGGTCAGGAAGAGTACTCCGGCCAGCGGCAGAAGCAAAGCTGTTTTTTTCATTGTCATATTATCATTTCCAACGGTTATGGCTCCAGAGGTAGTTTTCAGGGTTGGCCTTGATGTCCTCCTCCAGCAGCCTGTAATATTCTGTCATTATCTCCTCGGGCGACATGTCCGCCGCATCTGCGGCAACGATTTTCAGATCGGTGACGTAGCGTCCTTTCCCTGTCCGCCGCATCCCCATGTACAGCACGGGCATGTGTAATTTGCGTGCAAGAGCCGCCGCACCGGTCATCACTTGAGTCTTCTGGTGCATGAAAGACGGGATTTCATGTTTCGTGGCGAATCTGTAAGGAAACTGGTCGGTGGGGAATATGTAGATTTTCTTCTGCGCCCTGTGCTCTATGGCGTAACGGAGAATTTCCCTGGACTCTACATAGCCACGGTAGTCCTCTATGGGAGCGCTGCGGTTTCCCGCCATGAAGTCGTCCCAGAAGCGGTTTTCCAGCTTCTTGTAGACCACGACCACGTCATCCTTGCCGAAGGGCATATCTTCTCCTATGTACTGTAAAATGCCTCCTATGATTTCCCAGTTGCCGAAATGGGAATCCATGACCATCACGCTCGGAGAATTAAGGTACAGCTCGGCGAGCAGCTCAGGATTGGAATATGTGCATATCCTTCCGGCGGACAGTCTTTCGGGATTGCCTTTGCTGCCCCCGAACCATATCGCCTCGGCTATTATTTCTCCCAGATGTGAGTAGAATTTCCGTGACAGGGAGCGTATTTCTTTCCACTTCATCTCCGGAAAGCTCCTTGCGAGGTTGACCATGACAACATCTCGCCTGTATCCCAGAACTTTTTCTGCCAGAAATGCGATAAAGCGCCCGAAAGCGTAATGGAAACCTAAAGGCAACCTCTGGACAGGCAGAAAGCAGGCCGAAAAGATCTTTTCCGCCGTGCAGGGCTTGTCCATGGTTCCGT
>CAYWPV010000129.1:0-2899 GCA_964460265.1 uncultured Muribaculaceae bacterium
TTTCATCTGTGGTGTTGTTTAATTGTCGATTATATAGATATCTTTGTAATTCCTTCCCAGCTCATTGTAATCCAGTCCGAAACCCACAATGAAGTCATTGGGTATCGACATGGCCACATAGTCGAGAGAGATGTTTTTCTTATAAATCTCCGGCTTCAGGAGCATGGTGCATATTTTCGTATCGGAGGCACCTTCTTTTTCAACGATGTCCTTCAGCGCCTCTATAGTGTTGCCGGTATCGACTATGTCTTCCACGATTATGACTCTTTTGTCTTTCAGGCTTCCGGTGATGCCGAGCACTTCACGCACTTTGCCTGTTGAACTTGTACCGGAGTAGGACGATACTTTCATGGAGACAAGTTCGCAGTTGAATTTCAGCCGTTTCATCAGTTCCGCGGTGAACATTATCGAGCCGTTAAGAATGCAGAGCAGAACAGGTATGTCTTCGCATCCCTGAAAATCCGCATTGATTTTTTCAGCCACGCGGTCAATAGCTTTTGACAGCTTTTCATAGGGGATATAGGGCTTGAAAGTCTTGTCAAACAGTTTAATCTTCTCCATAAGGATGTCCGTGTTGTTTAATATCCTCAAAAGTAGTTAATTTTTTCATGCATGAGGTTAAATATTCTGAAAAGATGATACATTCTTTTCTTAGAGGAACTTTTCTGTCTATATTTCCGGAAAAGGACATCTGTGAAAAAGTTATTGTGTGCTGGGTTGTTGTCCCTTTTATATGTCGCCTCTACGGGACAGAACCCTGTCAATCCCGAAAAAATTGCGGCGATATTGGGTGCTGATTCTGCGGAAAGCCTTTCGGAACAGACGCTGGAAGCTTTTGAGGAACTGGTCCGGCATCCTTTGCGGATCAACTTTGCCGACCGTTCTTCTCTGGCGGCGAGCGGTCTGTTTTCCATGTACCAGCTGGCATCGCTGGAGGATTACCGTGCTTCTCATGGAGACGTGCTTTCATGGTTGGAACTGTCCGGTGTGGACGGTTTCGATGAAGAATATGCCAAGGCAGTCTCTCCGTTTGTGTCATTTTCTTCCGCCGGTCCTGCTGCAGCGCAGGATACCGGACCGATGGACGGAAGTGTCTCATTCAGAGCTGTATCCAAAACAGGAGGATTCGGATGGAAAGGAAAATGCGCATTGGATGCAGGACGGTCCCTGTCATCTTTTGCGGCTGTAAAGGATGATTCCTATTCTTTTAGTCTGTCATCGGCCGGTCAGCGGAGCGTGAAGAAGGTTATCGCGGGGGATTTCAATGCCCGTTTCGGACAGGGCCTGACTCTATGGAGCGGTTTTTCGTTGAGCGGAATGTCGGCTCCTTCATCCTTGTACAGGCGTTCCACCGGTTTGAAACCCTCGTCTTCTTATTCTGATACGGGGCTCAGAGGATTTGCGGCTGAATTCGTGTTCGGGAGGCTGGCATTCTCTTCTTTTCTGGCTATGCCGACGCTGAGAGGCTATATGGAAGGAAAGATTGCCTGGAAGCCGGCTTTCATGCCTGGCGCAAACGTGGGCTGGTTTTTCAGGAACGGGCAGCTTTCCCTGACTTTTATCTGCAGAGAAGGAGATGGGGACCGTTTCATGAGGGCCGGTGTGGACGGCCGTTTTTGTATCCGTGGAGCGGATGTGTTTGCGGAATTGTCGACAGAGCCCGTGAAAGGCGTGACGGCTGCGGTAGGAGGACTGGTTTTTCCATTCTCAGGATATTGTTCAGTGGGTCTGCTCGGCCGATTCTATCCCGAGAACTTTCCACGGGACCTTGCGGGGGCCGTACGTGCCGGCAGCTCCGTGAGAGATGAGGCCGGAGGGACATTTTCTTTCCAAAGGAAAAACCTTGTTTTCAGTGCGGATTATTCCGGAAAGAAATCCGTATCGCAGAATCAGTTGAAACTTTGTCTCAGGGATGATGTCGGGTTGTGCGCCTGGATGAATGTCAGGCCCCGGATGTCGGCCCGCTTCAGAAACACCGGAGAGCGTATGAGGATGGAGCTCCGTAATGATTTTATAATGAAGTCGGGCGGTAAAGTCTTGACTTGCAGGTTGAATTGGTTGAAATGCAGGAACGATGCCTTTCTGGCCTATGCTGAACCGGGATATGTAGGGGACTGCTTTTCGGTTTATGCAAGGGGCGTTGTCTTCATGGCGGACAATTGGGCTGACAGAATCTATGCTTATGAGCGTGAAGCGCCGGGCAATTTCAGCGTACCGGCGTATTATGGGCGCGGTTATGGCATCAGTTTGCTTGCGTCTTGCAGAGTGGACATCGGTCGCAGCCTCCGTCTGAAAATCTATTGCAGGGGATATGTCCTGTCATATCCTTGGTTTTCGCCCGGTCAGGAAAGAAAAAAGCCCGGAAAAAGCGGGCTTTCATTTCAGTTTTCGGCTGATTTCTGAACGGCATTTCATTTCACCGGGATTTTCAGTTTCATGCCCGGTGTGATGTTGCTGCCTGTTCCGTTAAGTTTCTTTATGTCATCGACAGTCACTCCGGGATACTTACGGGCTATACCGAACAATGTATCACCCTTTTTCACCGTATAGACTATGGCTTCGGCCTGGACCTCAACACCGTTTTGTGAAGCCGTAACGCTGCTGTCCGGCTTCTGCTCAGCCGGCTTTGCCTCTTCCTTTACCGTGACGTTTCCGGATGCCGCACCTGAGCCTTTGCGGTAGATTACGAGTCTTTGTCCTATGCTCAGGTTGTTGCTCCGCAGATTGTTCCATTTCTTGATGTCGTTGACTTTCACATGGTATCTGGCGGCGATTCTGCCCAGGTAGTCACCTTTTTTCACCTTATAGACTATGCGGTCTCCAGATGATGATCCGGTTGCCTTTATGTTTTCCAACAGAACGGGGTTGAAGAATTCGGCGGCCTTGTACTTGTATATGG
>CAYWPV010000130.1:0-2890 GCA_964460265.1 uncultured Muribaculaceae bacterium
GATTAAGAAATATGATTTCGGCAAAGTCGAAATAAACTATCCCGGCAGCTTCAGAATCAAACAGAAGGTACTTACAAATCTAAACACCATACATCCCGGAGCTCCTTATAGGGAAGACATCGTGACAAACACCTACAACCGGATGTCTTCGCTCAGTTCGCTGAGCAGCGTGACGATAGCCCTGTCCAAGGCGGATTCCGCAAAAGTGGACTGCGCCATAAGCTTGTCCCCAGCCCGGCAGCAGGGATTCAAATTCAATCTGGAGGCATCCTCCAACTCGTCAGGACTGTTGGGAATATCACCGGAGCTGTCTTTTTTTCACCGCAACATCTTCCATGGAGGAGAAAGGCTCAATCTCAGCTTTTCAGGAGATTTTCAGTTCAAGCCAAACCAGGACGTGAGTTCCAGAATATTCAGCGTTGCCGCCGGACTGGCTCTTCCGCGCTTTGTCGGTCTTCCGGACAGAATGTTCAAAGGACTGGTCCCCAACACGGAAATAAACGCATCTTACAATTATCAGGACCGCCCGGAATACTCCAGACGGATTGTCTCCGCTTCGTACGGATATTCAGGAAGCATCAAAAGAGTCAGTTACCAGATCTTCCCGATACAGCTCAAGATCGTCAGATTGTTCAAAATAGATCAGGACTTCTACAACAGACTCAGACTCAACCCTTTCCTTGCTGACGCATACCAAAACCACTTCGACCTTGGACTTGGCTCCGTACTTTATTACACTACAAACGCGGACGTCAACCCCAAGACATCATACCATTTTGCGCGTTTCAGCATGGACATAGCCGGAAATGCGCTCAGTCTTTTTAACGGGCTCATGAAAAAAGATGCCACCGGCTCTTCAATCGTATGGAACACGCCGTATTCCCAGTATGTCAGGGGAGAACTTAGTCTTGGAAAGACATGGCGCTTCGGCAGAAAGGACAACCTTGCCTTTGCCACCCGTATTCTTGCCGGAGCCGGATACGCCTACGGCAACTCTTCCGTACTGCCGTTCGAGCAGCATTTCTTCGGAGGAGGAGCCAACAGCCTGAGGGGATGGCAGGCAAGAAGCATAGGCCCGGGCATAGCGAAAAAAGACAGCTCCTTCAGCGTCCCGAACCAGTCAGGAGACATGAAGCTTGAAGCAAATGCAGAACTGCGCTATCCTTTGTTCTGGAAACTGGAGGGAGCGGCTTTCCTGGATGCCGGAAACATCTGGACTCTGCAGGCCGGAAAAGGCAGCGATTCCGAAGCCGGCAGACTCAAGGCGGACACCATCCTGCAGAGTATCGCCGCAAACTGGGGCGTCGGAATCAGGCTTGACCTCAATTTCATTCTCGTAAGGATAGATTTGGGAATGCAGCTGCACAATCCGGCCATGGATTCGGGAAAAAGATGGATTTCTCCCGACAAGTGGATAAAATCAGACCATTACGCCGTGCATTTCGGTGTAGGATACCCCTTCTGATTTTCTCAACGCCCGGCCTCCTTGCCGTCCGAAGCAGTACCATAATATTTCGGCCAGCAGGCCTGCAGATAAGACCTGAGCTTATTTTCCGATGCATTCTGCTGCGGCTCATAGAACTTCGTCCCTGCCAGTTCGGCCGGCATGAACTCCAGATCCACAAAATGCCCCGGGTAGTCGTGTGCGTAAAGGTAGCCGTCACTGTACCCGAGTTCCTCCATAAGTTTTGTAGGGGCGTTTCTGAGGTAGAGGGGCACGGATGCATCATGAGTTCTGCCCGCCGTCTCCATGGCGGCATTGACCGCAAGATAAGCGGAATTGCTCTTCGGTGATGACGCCAGATAAACCGTAGTTTCTGCCAGCGGAATCCTGCCCTCCGGCATTCCTATATTCGAAACGACATTGAAACAGGCACTTGCGAGCAGAAGAGCATTCGGGTTGGCAAGACCGATGTCTTCCGAGGCGGAAATGCACAGCCTTCTGGCTATGAACAAAGGATCCTCTCCGCCGTCCAGCATCCGTGCGAGATAATACAATGCCGCATTGGGATCAGAGCCTCTGACACTTTTTATGAAAGCGGATATTATATCATAGTGCATGTCTCCGCTCTTGTCGTATCTTGCAGAATTCTCCTGTATGCGGGAAGACACCGCAGCATTGTCCACCACGATTTTCTCACCGCCAGGAGCAGAATCTACCAGGATTTCCAGAATATTGAGAAGCTTTCTGGCATCTCCGCTGCTGTAACGGAACAACGCGTCCGTTTCCTTGATTTCAATGTCAAGCTTGCAAAGGACTGCATCTTCATTGACTGCACGTCTGAGCAGAGTATCCAAGTCTCCGGCATCCAGCGACTTGAGAACAAACACCTGACATCGGGACAGCAGGGGACTGATGACCGAAAAAGAAGGGTTCTCCGTTGTAGCTCCTATCAGAACCATTGTTCCGTCTTCAACCGCCCCGAGCAAGGCATCCTGCTGAGATTTACTGAAACGGTGGATTTCATCTATGAATAGGATAGGGGAGCCGGAGACCTCACCGAATACCGATTCCCGATTCTGCTTTGCCTTATCGATAACATCGCGGACATCCTTGACTCCGGCACTCACTGCCGACAGCGTATAGAACTCCCTGTCAAGAGCTCCGGCGACTATTCTGGCCAATGTCGTCTTTCCTACGCCAGGAGGCCCCCAAAGTATGAAAGAAGTCAGATTGCCGGTCTCTAACATATTCCGGAGAACACAGCCTTTTCCGACCAGATGCCGCTGACCTACGTATTCATCAAGGCTTCCGGGCCTCATTCGTTCAGGAAGGGGAGGTAGCGAAGAACTCATCTCATTATCAATATGAAAAACAACTTAGTTTACTTACTTAACATTATTGTTACAGCCGAAAATCCCTCGAATGCCCGCGAATTGACGGCACATG
>CAYWPV010000131.1:0-2889 GCA_964460265.1 uncultured Muribaculaceae bacterium
AGCTGCCTCGCTCTCAAGAAGGGATAATGAAGCAAAAAAGCGGGCATGTCAGGTAACATGACCGCTTTTGATTTTATGGTGAACGGTAACTAAAAGATCTCAGGCTCGCTGTTCTCTCCACCGTTATTGCTGTCGGAAGCATCTCCAGACTGATTACGCTGTCCGAAAGACTTTCTCGGTCCACGGTCACGGTCGAAACTGCGCCTTTCACGACGGTCTCCGTCACGACCTTCGCGGCGATCTCCGTCACGGCGGTCTCCCCTGCGGTCATTTCTTCTGTCACCGCCTCTGTCTCCCCTGTCTCCACGGGGACGACGTTCGGGTTCAACGTATCCTTCGGGTTTCTCCTGAAGAGCTCTCATGGAAAGTCTCATCTTGCCGGTCTTGGGATCGATTTCAAGAAGCTTCACATCAATCTCATCACCGACTTTGAGCACATCCTCCACCTTCTCGGTCTTGTTCCAGGAAATTTCGGAGATGTGCAGAAGGCCTTCCTTGCCCGGAAGAATCTCCACGAAAGCACCGAACTCAAGTATGGAAACAACCTTTCCGTGATAGACTTTCCCTGCTTCGGGAACCTCACAGATGCTCATTATCCAGTCTTTGGCCTTCTTCATCGCCTCGGCATCATCGGAAGCTATGTCCACGACACCCTTTCCGTCCACTTCATCGATAGAAACGGCAGCTCCGGTTTCTGCCTGAATCTTCTGTATGGTCTCTCCACCCTTGCCGATGACGGCACCGATGAATTCCTTGGGAATCTCAAACTGCTCGATTCTGGGAACGAAGGGCTTGTAATCCTCACGGGGCTCGCTTATGGTCTTCATCATCTCGCCCATGATGTGCATCCTGCCCTGACGGGCCTGTTCAAGCGCTTTTTCAAGGACTTCGTAAGAAAGACCGTTTACCTTTATGTCCATCTGCGTGGCAGTTATGCCGTCCTTGGTACCTGCGACCTTGAAGTCCATGTCTCCGAGATGATCCTCATCTCCAAGAATGTCAGTAAGTATGGCATAACGCTCATTGGGACGTTCCTCATCGGTTATCAGACCCATGGCCACTCCGGCGACAGGCTTTCTGATTTTCACGCCCGCATCCATGAGAGCAAGGCAACCTCCGCAGATGGATGCCTGCGAAGAAGAGCCGTTGGATTCGAGAATATCGGAAACGACACGCACCGCATAAGGGAAATCCGGAGCTTTAGGCATCACAGCCTTGAGGGCTCTGTAGGCAAGGTTGCCGTGGCCGATCTCCCTTCTGCCGACACCTCTCTGAGCTTTGGCTTCACCGGTGGCGAACGGAGGGAAATTGTAATGAAGGACAAACTGCTGAGTCTCCTGAATGAGAACTTCATCCATTTCCTTCATGTCCATCTTCGTGCCCAAGGTCACGGAAGCAAGGGCCTGAGTCTCTCCTCTTGTGAATATGGCCGAACCGTGTGCGCAAGGCAGACAGCCAACTTCGCACCAGATGGGACGAACCTCGGCAGTGGAACGGCCGTCAAGTCTCCTGCCCTCATCGAGAATGAGATTGCGCATGGCCTCTTTCTCTTCATGGGCATAATATCTCTGCACCATTGCCGCCTTGGCTTCCTGATCTTCTTCCGACAGGGTGGCAAGGAAATCGGCTTTAATCTGGTCGAAACCTGCACTTCTCTCCTGTTTCGGCCTGGCAGCTTTGGCAAGAGCATAGCATTTGTCGTAGCAGAAATCGTGGACCGCCTTGCGCAGCTCCTCGTCTTCTTCATCATGAGGATAATCCCTCTTGACTTCCTTGCCGCATTCCTTTGTAAGTTCAACCTGTACACGGCAATGCTTCTTGATCTCCTCATGGGCAAACTTGATGGCCTCGAGCATCACGTCTTCAGTAACCTCGTCCATCTCGCCCTCCACCATCATGATATTCTTCTCCGTAGCGGCAACGACAAGCTCAAGGTCTGAATCCTTCATTTCGGAGAAATTGGGATCTATCTTGAACTGACCGTTGATTCTGGCCACACGTACTTCGGAAATAGGTCCGAGGAAGGGTATGTCGCTGGAGGCAAGCGCAGCGGAAGCCGCAAGCCCGGCAAGGGCATCCGGCTGTATGTCCTTTTCTGCAGAAACGAGCCAGATGTTCACGAATACGGCCAGATGAAAATCATCGGGGAACAGCGGTCTGAGAGCTCTGTCCACAAGCCTTGCGACAAGCACCTCGTAGTCGGAAGCCTTGCCTTCCCTCTTCATGAAACCTCCCGGGAACCGGCCGGCCGCATAGAATTTCTCTTTATAATCCACTTGAAGAGGGAGGAAATCGGTTCCCTCTGTCACTTCCTTGGCACAGGTTACGGTCGCAAGAAGGACAGTGCCTCCCATTTTCACCACAGCCGACCCGTCCGCCTGCTTGGCCACCTTGCCGGTTTCAATCTCGATTACCCGTCCGTCGGATAATTCAATTTTCTTGTTTATGATGTTCATTAAAATCTGATGTACAACCCGTATTCCCCCTATGGAAGTCATTTGTTCATGTCATATATTTTAGGTCTCTCTCCCGGCACGGGCTGAATTTCTGACTTCGGAAGAGCGAACGGATTTCTGCGAAAAAAGGGGATAGCCGTTCTACCCCCTTTACATTTCACCTTTATGGTTTATCGACGGAGACCAAGCTCCTTGACGATGCTTCTGTATCTCTCGATGTCAATTTTCTGGAGATAATCCAGAAGCTGACGTCTCTTGCCGACCAGACGGAGAAGCGAGCGGCGTGTCACCACGTCCTTCTTGTTCTTCTTGACATGCTCGGTAAGATGAGCGATACGGTAGGAGAATAAAGCAACTTGACTCTCAGGTGAGCCGGTGTCTGTATTGGACTTCCCGTACTTCGCGAAAATCACTTGCTTCTTTTCAGGCATTA
>CAYWPV010000132.1:0-2833 GCA_964460265.1 uncultured Muribaculaceae bacterium
GAACAGCCCGCAGAGGAAGAAACTGCAGGTCGGGAAACGCCGGCTCAGGCTGTCATGACATCTGCCAACGGGAACAGTGTCTTGCCCGGGGCTGTGAAACCGGATGCGGCGGACACCGAAGACAATTCCGGCAAAAAGGAAACAGTATCTCCGGCCGAAGAGAAAGCGGTCGGGACGGAGGAATCTGTGAAGGCCGATGAAAAGGATGCCGCCCCGGCCCCAAAATACTCCGCGGAGAAAAAACAGCACGAAGAAACTGCCGAGGAGAAACCTGCGGCCGTGACTGAAGTGCCCCAATCGTCCGGAAACGAACCCGCAGCTCAAGAGAAACAGCATACGGAAGCGGAAAACAGGCACGAGGAAAAAACCGTGGAAAAGCCCGCGGAAGAAAAAAAGGGAACTCCGGTAGCCGCCGTGAACGGACTGAAGATTCTGGGAAAAGTGGATCTCTCCCAGTTTGACAGAAAAAAGAAGAAAAGGGAGAGAATATCCAAAGACGGAAGCCAGAAGGTAGACGTGAACAAAGTCGCCGCCGACAACAAAAAGAACGGCAAGGACAACAGCAATAACAACAAGAAGAACAGAGGCGACCGTCCGAACGGCTCCAATGTCCAGAACAAAAACCGGAAGGCGGAGAAGTTCAAGCCCGCGATGACCGAGGCCGAAGAAGAGGAGATGCAGAAGCAGATCCAGAAGCAGGTCAAGGAGACTTACGCAAGGATGAACGACAACAAGAAAAGCAACTTCGGAGCAAAGTACAGAAAGGAAAAGAGGGAACTTGCCTCGCAGAAACTTCAGGAAGAAAAACAGCAGGAGGCTGCCGACAAGAAGACTCTGAAAGTAACCGAATTCGTTACGGTAAACGACCTTGCGACCCTGATGAACATCCCTGTAAACAAGGTCATCGGTGCATGTCTCAGCCTCGGCCTCATGGTCTCCATAAACCAGCGGCTTGACGCTGAAGCACTCGTGCTCGTAGCAGAGGAATTCGGATACAAAGTGGAGTTCGTAACCGCCGATCTCACCCACGAAATCGAGCAGGAGGAGGAACCCGACAAGGAAGAGGATCTTGTCACAAGACCGCCTATCGTGACCGTCATGGGTCATGTCGACCACGGTAAGACATCGCTCCTGGACTACATCCGCAAGACCAACGTCATCGCCGGAGAGGCCGGAGGCATAACCCAGCACATCGGAGCTTACAACGTGAAACTGCCTGACGGCAGAAGAATCACTTTCCTTGACACTCCGGGGCACGAAGCCTTCACGGCCATGAGAGCGAGAGGCGCACAGATGACGGACCTGGCGATCATCATCATCGCGGCGGACGATGCCGTGATGCCGCAGACCGTCGAAGCCATCCACCACGCCCAGGCGGCCGGAGTTCCCATGGTATTTGCCATAAACAAGATAGACAAACCCGGCGCCCATCCCGATAAAATCTATGAGCAGCTGGCTCAGATGAACATCCTTACGGAGGCATGGGGAGGAAAATACCAGTGCCAGGAGATTTCCGCAAAGAAAGGAATCAACGTGGACAAGCTTCTGGAAAAAGTTCTGCTTGAAACTGACATGATGGACCTGAAGGCCAACCCCAACAAGCCCGGAAGCGGTGCGGTGATAGAGTCTTCGCTCGACAAGGGAAGAGGCTACATAGCGACCATCCTGGTACAGAACGGAACCGTGCGCAAAGGAGACATGATGCTGAGCGGAAGCTACTACGGCAGAATCAAGGCCATGATGAACGAAAGAGGCCAGAATGTGGAGGAGGCCGGTCCTTCGACACCGGTTTCCGTGCTTGGCCTGAACGGTGCACCGAGCGCGGGAGAGAAATTCAACATCATGCTCGACGAGAAGGAAGCGAAATCAATCGCCAACAAGCGCGAGCAGCTGATAAGGATACAGGGAATCAAGACCCAGAAGCACATGACTCTTGAAGAAATCGGAAGGCGTATCGCCATCGGCAACTTCAAGGAACTCAACGTCATCGTCAAGGGTGACGTGGACGGCTCGGTCGAGGCGCTGTCCGACTCCCTCATCAAGCTCTCCACCGAGGAAGTACATGTAAATGTAATCCACAAGGCCGTGGGAGCAATCTCCGAATCGGATGTCATGCTTGCGACGGCCTCCGATGCCATAATCATAGGTTTCCAGGTACGACCTTCCGCGGAAGCCAGAGCTGCCGCAGAGCGTGAGGGAATCGAGATCCGCATCTACTCCGTCATCTACGATGCCATCAACGAAGTCAAGGACGGTATCGAAGGTATGCTCGAACCTGAAAAGAAAGAAGAAGTCGTGGCAACGGCTCTTGTCAAACAGCCGTTCAAGATTCCCAAGGTGGGCACAATCGCAGGATGTCTCGTGAAAGAAGGCAAATTCACCAAGAACAACAAGGTGCGCCTTATCCGGGACGGAATCGTCATCTACACCGGTGAAGTAGGTTCTCTGCGCAGAGGCAAGGATGACGCGAAAGAAGTTCCGGCCGGAATGGAATGCGGCATAGGCATAGCCGGATACAATGACATCAAGGAAGGAGACATGATAGAATCATTCCAGATTGTGGAGATAAAAAGGACGCTGTAGCTTTAATCAGATAAGCATCAGTATGAATGAATAGAGGAAGGGCGCTTGAGATTTCAGGCGTCCTTTTGTGCTTGCGGAGAGCATGATGTCCGTGGAATCCTTTGATTTGATTTTCTTAAGATCATCATCATCAGGCATGTCGATACGCGCCCAACGCTGTATGAGATTGCCGTTGTTGAAATATGTTACCCCACCGTTGGATCGGTTGAGCGAAATGAGAGTCTTGTAGTCGGCCGTGTAGATATGGGCG
>CAYWPV010000133.1:0-2830 GCA_964460265.1 uncultured Muribaculaceae bacterium
GAGAACAGGGGATATCTCCCGTAAAGATCGCATTTGATTTTTTCGGCTTCGTTCGTGATTACGGCGTCGTTGTTCTGGTCGGATCCGGTGCCCGCTGCGGTGACGATAGTCCCCACGCCTATGGCATCCCTCTCTGCGGCCTCTGCCGGAGTGCCGTATTTTCCGTTTTTGATGTCCGTTTCCCAGATGTCGTCTTTGCTCTTTGCCTGGACGGCAATCATCTTGGCGCAGTCGGAAACGGAGCCGCCTCCGACCGCGAGAATCAGCCCGACATGTTCTTTTCCGGCCATTTCCGCTCCTTCACGGACTTTTGCAAGGGTCGGATTTGGCATTATTCCGCCGAATTCAACGGTTTTTCTGCCGTTCCGTAAGAGAATGCCGGAAACTTTTCCGAGCAGCCCGCTTCGTATGGCTGAACCTTCGCCGTATGCGAGCATTACGGTGGCGGAAGGGTGTCTTGCCAGTTCCTTTTCGAGGGCATTTTCCATGCATCCGTATCCGAAGTGTGTACGGACCGGAACCGAAAAGGTGAAGTCAGGTGAGTTCGGGGATGAGCAGGCCATGTTTCTAAAGGACTATGAACAATACGATCGAGATAATTGCGAGAATGATGCCGATGATTTGTGCGGTGGAAAGCTTTTCCTTGAAAAGGACCGTTCCGGCGAAGAGAGACAGACACACCACGCCGGCATTGTAGACAGGAAAGAAGATCACGGCTTCCATGTTGCCCAATGCTTTCATCATCAATGCCGTACATCCGGAATTAAGCAGTCCGAGAACAATCCCTCCCGGCAATGCCCTCCAATCCAGCAGGTGGTCTCTGAAATCGCCGCGCAGGAGATAGGCGGCAAGGCAGCATAGCGCGGCCGTGCTGAAGATGAACAGCATTATGTCGCCTTCGTTGCCGTCTCCGAGCTTGGCTTTAAGAACTTTCAGAAAGAAATCGCACGCACCGTAGACAAAGAAGACGAGGAGCGGAAGCAGAGAGTCTTTGAACGAGATTTTTTTTCCTTTGCCTGTCTCACCGAAAATCATGGACATTGACAGAAGCAGCAGAAGAAGAATCGCCCATTTCGGCCGTCCTTCGTGGTATAGGAGCCAGCTTGCCAAGACCGGAAGCACGAGCGAAGCCCTCGCGGCGACATTGGTTACCGCTATACCCGAGCGCTGGGTGCTGAGCGCCAGCGCGAGTATCCCGCTCATGAAGAGAACTCCTTCGAAAATGGCCAGCCACAGCCACGAGGAGGACAGAGCCTCGGAAAAGGTTCTGCCCAGACCTGATACTCCTGTTCCGCTGAGAATCATGCTTACGGCCATGGCAGTGATATAGTTGACAAAGATACCTTGCAGAGAGTCGAGGCTGATTTTTTTGAAAACCTTGAAGCATACGGAAAGGGAAGCTCCGCATACTATCGCAAGAAAAAGATATGGCATTTTTTCGGATTTACTGGATTTATTATAACTTTACAATATGCAAATATGTTTGCTTCGATGGCGGCAAATATAGTAGCTGTTGATTTTTTTTCCAATTAAGATTTAATTCAAAACAATTGATTCAACTTTTATGAGTAATTTACGAAGAAAGACTGCGGCTGTTCTGTCAGCGGCAGCAGCGGCCTTCCTCCTGCCTCTGTCCGTGTCGGCCGGTGTCAGGACCATCCTCAAAGTGGAGGATATCAAAGTGGAGGCACGGCTTGGCAACGCACCATCCCTTCCTTACCGCGTGTGGGTGACTTATTCGGACGGCAGTTCCGAATATCGTTCAGTGCGGTGGATGAACTCCTCACGGGCTACCGAAGACATCGAAGCATCTGCTGACGCCAACCTCAATCCCGTAGGTAATGTCTATACTGTGAAAGGGTATGTCACGGGAGACAACACTACATCTTCCGGCTACCCTGTGACAGCGCATGTCACAGTAGTGGCGGGGACGGCCACGGTCCCTTCCGGCACTCCTGTCGCCGAACCTCTTCCTCTGGACAAAGTCCGGCTTACAGGCAACAACAGACTTACCTCGAACAGGGATCTTGATATACGTGCCATGCTTACCTGGCCGGTCGACCAGCAGCTTTACAACTACAGGGACACTTACGGCCTCAGTACCGAAGGCTATACGGAGTCCGACGGATGGGATTCTCCTACGACCAAGCTGAAGGGGCATGGCTCAGGCCACTATATGTCGGCCATCGCTTTCGCATACGCCGGATGTCAGGACAAGGAGGTCAAGGCTCAGCTTCTGAACAATATACGCCGGATGGTCAACGAACTCAGGGCCTGTCAGGAAAGAACTTTCGTATGGCATGAGGAACTCGGCCGATATTGGGAGGCCAGGGATTATGCTCCTGAAGAGACGCTTAAGGACATGAACGGCAGCTGGTCCGACTTCGACGAATACAAGAAGGATTACAAAAATTACGGATACGGATACCTCAACGCGATTCCCGCGGCGCACTGCGTTCTTATCGAAAAGTACGCTCCTTACAACAACCGGGATTGGGTATGGGCTCCTTATTATTCGGTGCACAAGCAGCTCGCCGGTCTTATTGACATTGCCAACTATGTGGATGACAAGGAGATTTCGGACAAGGCACTGCTCATAGCCAAGGACATGGGCCTGTGGGTGTGGAACCGTATGCATTATCGTACCTATGTGAAGTCGGACGGAACTCAGGCTGAACGCCGTGCGAAACCCGGCAACCGTTACGAAATGTGGAACATGTACATCGCTGGCGAGGTCGGAGGAATGTGCGAATCCCTTTCCCGTCTTTCCGAAATGGTAAGCGATCCCCAGGAAAAGGCGCGCCTGCTCGAGGCGGCCAATTGCTTTGAC
>CAYWPV010000134.1:0-1810 GCA_964460265.1 uncultured Muribaculaceae bacterium
GGTTTATGAGATAGTCCTCTTGATAGACGAGCGTCCGGAAGAGGTTACGGACATGAGCCGCAGCGTAAAAGCGGAAGTCGTGGCCTCAACGTTCGACGAACCGGCGGAAAGACATGTGAAGGTTGCCAACATGGTGATAGAGAAGGCAAGGAGGCTTGTGGAATGCGGCCATGACGTAGTCATTCTGCTGGACTCCATCACCCGTCTTGCAAGGGCATACAATACCGTGCAGCCCGCTTCCGGAAAAGTTCTGACCGGAGGTGTCGATGCCAATGCCCTCCAGAAGCCCAAACGTTTCTTCGGTGCGGCCAGAAACATTGAAGGCGGCGGTTCCCTTACCATCCTTGCTACTGCCTTGACCGAAACCGGTTCCAAAATGGACGATGTGATTTTCGAAGAGTTCAAAGGCACGGGAAACATGGAGCTGCAGCTTGACAGGGCTCTCTCCAACAGGAGGATTTTCCCTGCCGTGAATGTGGTGTTGTCCAGCACGCGCCGCGATGACCTTCTTTACAATCCCGACCAGGCGAACAGAATATGGATCCTGAGGAAACTAATGGCGGACATGAATCCTACGGAAGCCATGAATTTCCTTCTCCAGCTGATGGATCAATATCAGACCAATGAAGCTTTGCTGGACAATATGAGCAAAGTAAGCCCCAAAGATGCAAAGTCATACGACATCTTTTGACATGGGCCTTTACCATAAGTGACATATGAAGTTCATTTTTGATGACACTATCGCTGCTCCTGCTACCGTTCCCGGTACAGGAGCTTTGTCGATAATCAGGGTTTCCGGCAGGGATGCCTTTAAAGTTTCGGATAAGATAATCAGGTTTAAACATGGGAATGTGAGCGGATTCGACGCGAACACAATACACTACGGCACCATTGTGGACAAGGACGGCGGAGCTGTCGATGACGTGCTTGTGAGCGTGTTCAAATCCCCTCACTCATACACCGGTGAAGATTCCGTGGAGATAAGCTGCCATGCATCAGGCTGTATTGCTTCTGATATTCTTCAGCTGCTGTGCGGAAGCGGTGCCAGGCTTGCCGAACCCGGAGAATTTACCAAGAGGGCTTTTTTGAACGGAAAAATGGATCTTGCGCAGGCGGAGGCCGTGGCCGACCTGATTGCTTCCCGTGACGAGACATCGAGGAAAGTGGCGCTTAACCAGCTCAGAGGCGGCTTTTCCGATGAGTTGAAATCTCTCAGGAGCGACCTTCTGGAACTGACTGCACTTATGGAACTTGAACTGGATTTCAGCGAGGAAGATGTGGAATTCGCGGACAGGGACAAACTGTCGCGCCTGCTTGACAAGGCCATGGCTAAAGTTTCATCTCTTGCTGATTCTTTCAAGCTCGGCAATGCCATAAAAAACGGTGTTCCGGTTGCCATCGTCGGAGCTGCCAACAGCGGAAAAAGCACTCTGCTCAATGCTCTTCTCAAGGAAGACCGGGCCATCGTTTCAGACATCCCGGGAACAACGAGAGACACTGTAGAAGAGATGCTGACGATCGGCGGGGTCAGTTTCAGATTCATCGACACGGCAGGCATAAGGGATACGTCTGAAGCGGTGGAAAAGATTGGAATCGAGAGGACGTACAAGAAGATCCGTTCCGCAGATTTTGTGTTATATGTGATTGACCCGACTGAGGATTTTGATACTGTTTCCGATGCCTTGAAAGAACTGCTGGGCAAGGTGGAGCGTGACAGGCAGAAAGTGGCTGTTCTTGTCAACAAAATTGATCTTCCTGGGGTTAACAAAAAAGTTACGGATATAAACAAACTTATTTCATCATTTGATAG
>CAYWPV010000134.1:1820-2775 GCA_964460265.1 uncultured Muribaculaceae bacterium
AATAAATAGCTTCTGTATCTCGGCAAAGGAGGGTTTGGGACTTGATGTTGTGGAAAGATGGCTGTCAGGCGAGCAGAAAGGCCTGATTTCCGCACACGGTGACGAGCAACTTGTGACAAATGTCAGGCATTATGACGCCCTCAGAACCGCCCTGTCATATCTGCGGGAGGTCAAGGACGGTCTATCCGGCGGCAAGCCTTCCGATCTTGTAGCTCAAGATTTGAGGGATGCTGTCAATGCTCTCGGCACCATTGTCGGCGAGTCCGTAACTCCCGATGAAACCCTTGGCCTCATCTTCTCCAAATTCTGCATCGGAAAATAATATAACTATCTGGTTATCAATATCTTATATAAAGATACGCTATAAATTATTGGCTATAATTAGGTTAGGGTATTTCTCTTCCTTTCTTTTGTTTACCGCATTTTCCGTGCATTTGCAGATGTTTTCTATAGTTTTGTCCCCCGTTTGTTCCTTGAAGCTCAGGCAGGGGACAAATTCTTGTCCCTCGGTGAAGTATGAACATTATAAAGGTATCCTTTGATTGGACAAATATCAGTGTTTGTTAAGGCAACCTTTTCCATTCGGCAGAGACCGCTTGTTAAATGGCGCTCCGCCATTTGGATGGTGATGCGAAGGTAATGATTA
This sequence comes from uncultured Muribaculaceae bacterium, assembly GCA_964460265.1. Classification (GTDB taxonomy): domain Bacteria; phylum Bacteroidota; class Bacteroidia; order Bacteroidales; family UBA932; genus Cryptobacteroides. Next base: position 2,467 of record CAYWPV010000134.1, read on the forward strand.
TTCTCTTGGATTTATCCGTTTTCTATGACGCCTCGTCGTATAACAGGGCAGGGATTCTGTACCCGATGCCCTGGTGGAACCGCCGGTTGTTGTAGTAGTCGATGAAATTTGCGATGCCGCGCCGCAGGTCCGAGGCGTTGCCTTCGGGGTTTAGGTAGACGTATTCCCGCTTTATGGTTCTCCAGAGGCGCTCTATCCGTACATTGTCCAGACATCTGGCCCGTCCGTCCATGCTGACCCTCATTCCTGGATGTTGCCCGCAGGCCTCTATCCACGCCGAGCACGTGTACTGGCTGCCCTTTCCAGAGC
>CAYWPV010000135.1:0-2754 GCA_964460265.1 uncultured Muribaculaceae bacterium
AGACTATTTTACGGGAATAGAACAGGAAGCCTTTGATTATGTGTACAGTAAGATTGATCAGGAAAAGGATCGCATGGAATATCTGGAAGATAAATTTTCTAAAGGTGAGGAAATAATGGCTTCCATTAATAATAATACAAAATATTATATTTCGTACTTTAAGGAATTTTGCGACTATAAAGAAGCAGAATCTCAAGTGGATATATGGGAGAACGAATTGAGGGAAAAAGTCGTAAATACTCTCTTTATTAATAATTTTGGAAGATATGTAAAAGTAATATGCAGATTATTACCTTACAGTTTAGTGGCATCTGTATTTATTCAGCCAGAAGTGATTAAAGGTTTATGTTATGTTATAACGGCAATGATATATGCGATTTCCATTACATTGTGGATTTTAGCGAAGAAGCGAAAGGTATCCGAAATATATACACGACCATATAAGATAACGATGGTTATTTTACTGATAAACGCATTACTCACTAATACGGTATTTTATGCACAACAAAGATATGTAATTTATACTTTTGGGTGGTTTTATATTTCTATTGCGCTATTAATGTACGGATTGAAAGTCGAAAAATAAAAATGATGAAAAAGAAAATTTTATTGGGAATATTTTTGAGCACACTTCTTTTTTTGTTTGCAAAAACTTTTTTTTCATATTCTTTATTTTATAATACAACATGTGGAATGAAAAATTTGATTTTGGAGGGTGCAGTGGATAACCTATACATCGGTTCATCCATGTTTCGTCAAGGTCTGGATATAAATGAGTTAGAAAAAGAAATACCAGAAGAAAGTCATTATATTTTAGCGTATAACGGAAACCAGCCGATATGGGAATGCTTGCAGTTGGAATACCTTTTAGAAAGTGGCCTTAAAGTGAAAAAATTATATGTTGATATGTATGCATTTTCTATATGTAAAGAGCCGAATCTAGATGATGAAAAGATGTTTTTAGAATTTCCCTATGACAAAAAAAGAGAAATTTATCAATGCATAAAATCGGGTTTGTCATGGACAGAAAAATGGCAACTTTGGGTATCGGGTTGTAATGAGATGATTTTATTTTGGCCGATATATTCAAAAATCGTAGACATGCAATTTGAGAATGGGGGAACACTGATAAATACTGAGGGTAGTGAAAAAGAGACATTGGATAGTATGTTTACTGTCAATTATCCGAGCACTATGGACAATACCCAAATAGAATACTTGAAAAAAATAGTAAAACTTGCGAATGAAAATGAAATTCAGATTATATTTGTCGAGACCCCTAAATATTCGAAAGTACAGTATGAAGAATCGTACTGTAAGTTGATGGATGAATATGGAGAAATCCTTGACTGCATGGGCGTGGAATATATTAGTGATTATGATGAGATAGATTGTTATGATTCTTCTTTGTTTCAAGATTTGATACACTTATCATCCGCGGGAAGAAAAACGTTTACAAAAGTATTATGTGATATGATTAGAGAAGGGAAGAATTAATGTTCAATAATGTCTTTTTCTTGCTTGTTTTTTCGGCAATTGCATTATTTATACATGATTACTGGGGAAAGAGAAAAAAGGCTGTTTTTTTTAGTGTATTGAATTTCCTCTTTTATATATTACTGGAATGTAGGTATGCCATTTTGCTTTTTATCTCACTTACCATTACATATTTGTTGATTTGCAGGGGACATAAAACTGAGAAGAAGCGGATTAAGCAATTCTGGGGAATTTTGGGAATCGTATATGTACTTTTGGTATTATGTATATATAAATATTATTCATTTTTTACAAAAGAGATGCCGAATGCATTGCAACTGACCATGCCGATAGGAATATCGTATTATTCCTTTAAGATGATCAGTGCTATAGCGGATGTATGTCTGAAAGAAGAAAAATGGGATTATACTTTTACGCAGTATATTACATATATCTCGTTTTTTCCCCAGATTATGTGTGGACCGATAACCAAAATAGAAAGTTTTGTTTTTGAAGACAGTAAAACCGATATAAGCCGGAGAGACTGGAGAGAAGCCATACATTTAGTAGTATTGGGACTTTTTAAGAAATTGGTTATCGCAGAGAGATTGGCAATCTATACCAACACGGTATTTGCTGATTATAATGAATATCCTGCGATAGCCCTTTGGGTAAATGCATTGTTTTATTCGATTCAGATATATTGTGATTTTTCCGGATATTCGGATATTGCGATTGCGCTTACGCGTTTATTTGGATTCCGTTGCGAAGCAAATTTTAGACTTCCCTATTTTTCTCAAACAGTGAAAGAGTTTTGGACAAGGTGGCATATTTCGCTGTCAAGATGGTTAAGGGATTATATCTATATACCATTAGGTGGAAATAGAAAAGGTACTTGGCGAAAACAATTGAACACTTTAGTTGTCTTTGGGATTAGTGGAATTTGGCACGGAAATACATTGAATTTTCTTGTGTGGGGAGTTTGGCATGCGGTGTTTTGCATTTTATCCCCTACTGAGATTAAAGAGAAAAAGAGACTGTTTTGTAGAATACTAACGTTTTTGCTTGTTACGATTGGATGGATATTTTTCTATTATACAAGTGTTATGGATGCGTTTAGTTATATTAAGTGCATGATGACGAATTTGAATATATCACTGAGTATTATAATACGGACGATATTACCATTTACGATGGATTACGCATGTTTTGCACATTTTGGTGTTGTTTTGATTATGATATTTATTTTATTCATGGAAGAATGTGGGATAGAGAAAG
>CAYWPV010000136.1:0-2752 GCA_964460265.1 uncultured Muribaculaceae bacterium
GTCCCGGCAGGCTCCACTGCAAAGATGAACTTCACCCTCACCGCGGACAGGAGCAAATGGGGGAAGACATGGTACTACGCCACCCCCGTAGTCAACGGCAGGAAACAAAGCAGGATTGCCATCTGGGGATTTACAAAAGAAGACTTCTCCGGCTGGACCAAAGAACAGCGCGACAACGCCTCCCAACCAAGTTACGACACAAACACGTTCAACTTCGGAATAGTGAAGCCGGGAGACAAGGTGGAGGCAGTCTTCAGCTGCAAAAATGTCGGCAAAAGCGACTACGTCGTCTACAAGACCGACAGCGACTGGCCCGGTACGGAGATACCTGACATCGCCAGGCTCGCCCCCGGGAAAAGCGGGACCTACAGATTCGTGGTCGACACGACCGGAATGCCGGACGGAGAAAACATGGTCGTAATCACCATGACTACAAATTCACCGGGAAGACCTTTGGTCAACCTTTTCATAGGGGGAGCCGTCAGAAGATAGGCTTCCATTTTTTTTTGTATATTTGCCGGATATGGCGGAAAATCAACAGGCATCCTACACAGACGCCAACATCACGACTCTTGAAGGGGTCGAACACATCCGGAGACGTCCCGGCATGTACATCGGCAGGCTCGGAGACGGAAGGAATCCGGGAGACGGAATCTATGTGCTTCTCAAAGAAGTGATAGACAACTCCATAGACGAATACGCAATGGGATTCGGCAAACAGATAGTCGTGAACGTGTCCGACAATGAGGTGAGCGTGCGCGACTACGGACGCGGCATTCCGTTGGATTCCGTAGTGAAAGTGGTCAGCGTGCTGAACACGGGCGCCAAGTTCGACAGCGCGGCATTCAAGAAGTCAGTCGGTCTGAACGGAGTGGGAACCAAGGCCGTAAACGCACTTTCTTCAAGCTTCTACATCTGCTCGCACAGAGACGGGGAATGTTCATGGGCCCGTTTTGAAAGAGGCAAGCTGGTTTCAAGCGCCAAGGAGCCCTCCAAGGAGAAGAACGGCACCTACGTGGAGTTCCATCCGGACGAGCTGATGTTCGGGGACTTCCACTACAACCTCGATTATGTCGAGACCATGGTAAAGAATTACTCCTACCTGAAAAAAGGTCTTGCGATGATTCTGAACGGGCAGACCTACAAATCCGAGAACGGACTGCTCGACCTCGTAAACGAAAACCTTTCGGAAGCTCCCCTGTACCCGCCGATCCATCTCGAAGGCGATGACATCGAAGTGGTGCTCACCCACGGCAACGCATACGGAGAGAACATACAGTCCTTCGTGAACGGCCAGTACACGAGAGACGGCGGCACGCACCTCGCTGCCTACAGGGAGGCCATAGCCAAGACGCTCAAGGATTTCTTCAAGAAGAACTACGCACCGGAGGACTGCCGCCAGGGAGTCGTGGGAGCGATAAGCATACAGATTCAGGAACCCACCTTCGAAGCTCAGACGAAAACGAAGCTCGGCTCCACATACACATGGGAAAACCACGACAAAGATGAACACGGCCCTACCATACGTTCATTCGTAAATGATTTCGTGGGAAAAGCTCTGGACAACTACCTCAGGATACACACGGACATAGCTCCCGTAATCGAGGAGAAGATAAAGGCCTCGCAGGCCGAGAGGGAGGAAATCTCCGGGATACAGAAAAAGACGCGCGAGCGCAACAGGAAAGCGAACGTGTACAACAAAAAGCTGCGCGACTGCCGTTTCCATTTCTGCGACAGACTTCCCAAGGACAAAGAACAGTTCAGGGAGATGTCCAGCATTTTCATCACCGAGGGAGACTCCGCAAGCGGAACCATCACCAAAGTCAGGAACGCCAACTGTCAGGCGGTGTTCAGCCTCAGGGGCAAACCTATAAACTGCTACAAGGAAACCCACAGAAAGGTTGCCGAGAACGAGGAGCTCAATCTGCTGATTTCAGCTCTGGGCGTGGAAGAAGATCTGGAAAACCTGAGATACAACAACATAATAGTCGCCACCGATGCCGACGACGACGGAATGCACATCAGAATGCTCGTGCTCACATTCATCATGAAATACTACCCCGACCTCATCCGCAGAGGGCACGTGCACATACTCCAGACCCCGCTGTTCAGGGTCAGAAACAAAAAGGAGACCCGATACTGCTATTCCGCCGAGGAGAAGGAGGCGGCCGTGAAAGCCTTGAAAAACGGTGTGGAGATAACCCGTTTCAAGGGACTTGGAGAAATATCGTCCCACGAATTCGTTGATTTCATCGGACCTGACATGAGGCTCGACCTTGTGAAACTGTCCGAAGAAGAGTCAATTTCGGACATCATGGAATTCTATATGGGCAACAACACGATTGAAAGACAAAACTTTATCCGGCAGAATCTTCGCAGTGAAGAAGAGCTGGAAGACGTAAACATCTAATTATGTGGGCTGATTTCTGCAAGTTTCTTCTGACAAAGGTGATGGGCTGGACCATCGCAAGCGGTCCGGTTGAAGAAAAAAAGGCGATAATCCTGGGAGTGCCGCACACCTCGGCATGGGATTTCGTGATTTCCTATCTGTTCTACACCTCTCTCAAGGCCGGAAAGGCCAGGGTCATGGTGAAAAAAGAGTTCTTTTGGGGGCCGTTCGGCTGGCTGCTGAGGAAAATGGGGGCAATTCCCGTGGACAGGACAAATTCATCCACCCTCGTACGCAGTCTGATAACCGAATTCAGGAAGGACGATTCCTTTGTTCTCGCCATTGCCCCGGAAGGGACAAGAA
>CAYWPV010000137.1:0-2751 GCA_964460265.1 uncultured Muribaculaceae bacterium
CCACTATACCTATCACCCCTTTGTTCCAATCGGGATTATACACAATGGTGGCGTTTTCATCGGAAAGGCTCTTCCCGGACTCCACCATCTCCAGAGCCTGACGGGTAACTTCGCGGTCTATGCTCTTGCGCTCGTTGTTGTAGTTGTTGATTTCGCCGGCGATGCTCGTGGCCGTCCGGTCATCGGTGGCCGTAAGAAGCTCGACGGCATGACGCCCGGTTTCCATGCGCCCGGCAGCATTTATGCGCGGACCTATCTTGAAAACTATATCGTCTATGGTGACGTGGGAGGCTTCTATGTTTGACAAGGCTATGATAGCCTTCAGTCCCTTTCCCGGATTCTCGTTGAGCTGTTTGAGACCGAAATGGGCCAAGACCCTGTTTTCATCGACCATGCTCACAAGATCGGAAGCGATGCTCACTACGAGAAGGTCAAGAAGCGGAACGATCTCTTCGAACGGTATCCCGTTCTTCGAAGAATACGCCTGCACAAGTTTGAATCCCACTCCGCATCCTGAAAGATCATCGAACGGGTAGCGGCAGTCTTCGCGTTTGGGATCAAGCACTGCGACGGCAGGAGGAAGAGCATCGCCCTGCAGATGATGATCGCAGATAATCATGTCTATGCCCTTGGAAGACGCCTCGGCCACCTTCTCGTTGGCCTTGATTCCGCAATCGAGAGTGATTATGAGGCTGAAACCGTTTTCGGCGGCGAAGCTTATGCCCTTGGACGACACTCCGGAGCCTTCTTCATAACGGTCAGGAATATAGAAATCCACCTTGGAGGTAAGCCGCCTGAGAAATGAATAGACAAGAGCCACCGCAGTGGTGCCGTCCACGTCATAATCTCCGTAAACAAGAATCTTCTGACCTTCGCGTACTGCCTTTTCTATTCTTGAAACAGCCTTGTCCATATCCTCCATAAGGAACGGATCATGCAGGGACTCCAATGAAGGACGGAAAAAAGCAGTCGCATCCTTGAATGTGGTGACTCCTCTCTGGACAAGCAGGGAAGCGAGTACGGGATCTATCCCCAGCTCTGCCGAAAGCCTTGAAACCAGAGCCGGATCACCGGACTTTTTCATCACCCATTTTCTTTCTTTCCGCATATTTCCGCCAAACCGCTTTTATACAAAGATACCCATTATATTTCAAAATGAGAATTATAATTAGTACTTTTGCTTATCATTACAAAAGGTAAGAAATGGCAGCCTATCAACTTAGCGAACAGGAAATCCAAAGAAGACAGTCTCTCGCAAAACTGAGAGAACTCGGCATTGAGCCCTATCCGGCTCCGCTGTACCCGGTGAACGCGACGGCCGCAAGCATCGAGGAAGAATACGACCCGGAAAAGAAAAATCTCACTGACGTCTGCATCGCCGGCAGAATCATGTCGCGCAGGATAATGGGCGCGGCATCGTTCATCGAACTCCAGGACGAGACCGGCCGCATACAGGTTTACATAAAAAGGGATGAAATATGCCCCGGAGAAGACAAGACCCTCTACAACACGGTCTTCAAAAAGCTTCTGGACATCGGGGACATCATCGGCATAAAAGGCTTCGCCTTCATCACGCAGACCGGACAGCTTTCCGTACATGCGAAAGAGCTCACGGTGCTCAGCAAATCGCTGAAAGTGCTTCCGATAGTCAAGGAAGCGGACGGCAAGGTGCATGACGCCTTCACGGATCCCGAACTGCGCTACAGACAGCGCTACGTGGACCTCATCGTCAATCCCCAGGTCAAGGAAGTGTTCGTCAAGAGAGCCAAGATCATAGCCGCCATGCGCCGGTACTTCGACGAAGCCGGATGCCTGGAAGTGGAGACTCCCATTCTCCAGTCCATCCCCGGAGGAGCGACGGCCCGTCCCTTCATCACCCATCACAATGCCCTGGACATAGACCTCTACCTGAGAATCGCCAATGAACTATATCTCAAACGTCTGATTGTGGGAGGATTCCACGGCGTATATGAATTCGCCAAGGACTTCCGCAACGAAGGCATGGACAAGACACACAACCCCGAATTCACCTGCGTCGAGATTTACGTGGCCTACAAAGACTACATCTGGATGATGGAATTCGTTGAAAAGATGCTCGAAAAAGTTTCCGAAGCCGTGAACGGCAGCACCGTGGTGAACTTCAACGGCAACGAAATAGAATTCAAGGCCCCGTACAGGAGGATTCCCATGCTCGAAGCGATTAAGCAGCATGCCGGAGTGGACATAACAGGAATGGACGAAGATGAACTCAGGGCGACCTGCAAAAAGCTCAACGTGGAGATCGATCCTTCCATGGGCAAAGGAAAGCTCATAGATGCCATATTCGGAGAATACTGCGAAAAGAATTTCATTCAGCCCACCTTCGTGACGGACTACCCCGTGGAGATGTCCCCTCTCACGAAACGCCACCGTGACAATCCTTCACTCACGGAACGCTTTGAGCTTTTCGTGTGCGGAAAGGAACTCGCAAACGCCTACTCCGAGCTGAACGACCCCATAGACCAGCTCGAAAGATTCGAAGAACAGGCAAAGCTCAAGAGCAAAGGCGACGATGAAGCCATGTTCATAGACTATGACTTCGTCCGGGCTCTCGAATACGGCATGCCCCCTACTTCGGGCCTGGGGATGGGCATCGACAGGCTCACCATGTTCATGACCGGACAGACCACGGTCCAGGATGTGCTCTTCTTCCCTCAGATGAGGCCCGAGGGTCTCGGCAAGGAGAAATAATGGAAGTCATAACTTCGGCTC
>CAYWPV010000138.1:0-2522 GCA_964460265.1 uncultured Muribaculaceae bacterium
GCTGTCGATCATGGATTTTAGGTTTGCCTGGGCGGCCTTGCGCAGTTCGGTGAGCTTTTCGGCGGCGGACTGAAGCCCAATGGCATCGCAGTGAAATGCGCCGGAACGCATCGGCGCGTCCAGAAGACCGGTGGCTGTCAGTAAATGATTCATCCGGACACTGTTTTTAAGATCATCGGCCTTTACAAATGCGGTGAAGGGGATGCCAAAGCATATGGCAAGGCCTACAGTTACCGGTGAATCGGTGCAAAGATAAGCGGTGCTTTGAATGGCGGCAATCCACTGGGCCGGGCCGGCGGCGGAAAGGGTGAAATCGCCGTATTTCAAATCATCGCCGTGAACCGGCAGGGTGAGGGATGAAAGCTTTCGAGCCCTGGCGATTTGAAGGGCATCGGGCCAGTGCTTCCCACAGGGGTGGGTGAAATAGCAGGCGAGATAGGGTGCGTCGGGCAGCGAATCGCCATCGGTCATGGCACTGAGCGATTCGCGGGACAGCAAAAGAGCCGGATCCAGTGCAATGGGAATATCCCTTTCGGACATTAAGCTGAAATCCGATTGGGCTTCCGGTTGAACGGCGATGGCGCTTAAACCCTTGAGGGCCTGCCCTATCCGGGCTTTAAAGGGACTGGCGCTTAAATCGCCGGATGTGCCGGCGGCATAGCATAGGCGCTTGCTTGACTGCGGGACAAAGTCCAGAAACAGATGAGGATCAAAGCTTTCGGGGGCACAAATGGTGTCCCAGGCGGTCAAAATGCCATCGCAGTCTTGTGAAGCGGCAAAAAGCTCAGAAGCGCTGTTTAGCGGCGGAGTCGGATGGGTGTATTGATCGGCAAAGGCCTGAAAGCGCTCCCGGCGCAGACGGTTGTTCAAACGGGGATATTCCTGGGGCCTGTTGCGCTTTTGACGGCGCTTGCGCAGGCGCAACCGAATGTAATGGTAGAAGCTGCTTCCGGAAGGCTGGGGCGCGCTAAGACTCATGGAATGATAGCGCAGCGTACATGGATCATAGCCTGCTTCGGCCAGCGCTTTACACAAAGCGGCCCCACGCAGGGCAGCATCATAGTCCAGCGCGGTATGATCTGTGAGGATTCCTATCTTATTTCATGGGATCAACATCCTTGTGGCGATTTTGACGGTAAGGTATCCAGCGCTTCATTCAGCTTTTTAAGGGATTGGGCGCGATCTTCCATCATGGCGGATTGTATAGCACCAAAATCCAGCGGGCAATGGGTGAGCAGCTGGGAAAAATCCTCAAAGCTTGCATCGGTGGCAATGCAGGCATTGGCTCTGTACCGATCCAGAAGATCAGTGACTTTGTTGCCGGATGGGAATACGGCCAGAGGGCGCCGGGCCTTCAGGGCAAATATGGCGCAGTGAAAGCTTGAAGTGACTACGCACTGTGCCCGGGATACGATGCCGGGAAATTCAAGCGGCGAACAAAACAGCACCACATCTGCCCAGGTGACATTGAAGTTGGCGGATACGATCTTCAGATGATTCCGGGCGGCATAGGCCCGGGTCATCGCCACTACTTCCGGCGTGTGCTGATAGCCATAGATCAAAAGATAGGGCTTTTCAAGCATTTTCGCTGTATCTGGGGCAATATGGTTTTCAAAATCAATCAGCACTGTGGGATCGCAGACGACGTCCGGACGGCGGCCGGTGGCCTGAAAAATGCTCTTTTGTGTGGCAATGTCCCGCACCATAATGCGGTGCATGTTTTCGATGGCGGGCTTGACATGAGGAATGGCGGCGTAGAGCGCTGGCGGACACCCTGCCCCGGAAGGCGCGTAGGCAATGCAGGGCTTATCGGGCGATCCAAAGTAAATCCGGTTCAGATATCGGGATTTATCCAGATTCCAGATTTCGTCGCTGCCAAGCACCAGCGCGTCGACATCCTGAGAATCAAAATAGCGATAGGCTTGCCAGTCCCTGGCGTAGGCCCGATATTTTTTAAGGCCGGGCTTCAATTTTTGAAAATACCGCACCGGATGGGTGAAAATCTGACGGGTCTTTAAAAGGTAGAACTGATTGTCGTAGGGATTGGCGTTGATGCGGTTGACAAAGCCCGCTTCATGGCCCAGGGCGCAGAGAGTCTTCTGAAGGGCATAGCCCTGAAGGTAAGCGCCGCAGTTGGCGGCGTCCTGCACCGAAACGATTCCGATTTTCATGGAAAACCTCCCTTGAGGGATGCTGGTTTAGACTGGAACAGCTTATCGAGACGGCAGGTCCGGGGTCTTCAAAAGCTTGAGATAGGATCTCGGTTTAAAGCCCAGGGTTGCCGCGCTCAGGGCGCACACAAAGCCCAGATAGGTGCCGCTGGTGAGGAAGAAAAATTCCATGCGGAAAAAGATATTGGCATCGGTGGGCAGAATGTCCCGGGTGTGGCTTCTGTAAAAGCGACAGATCTTCTGAATGTCTTTTTTGCAGGTGGCAAATTTCCACGGCGGATTGTGAAGGACATTGTTGCGCAGAATGCGCAGGGTGCGGGCAGAGGATACCAGCATAGACCGCTTGTACTG
>CAYWPV010000139.1:0-2515 GCA_964460265.1 uncultured Muribaculaceae bacterium
GCCAGGGCGAATGCCGCTGTCATCAGTAGTTTTTTCATCTTGTTGAAATGGTTTTTTGCCGGGCTTCCGGGAGCTCGGATTTTCTAAGTTACCTTTGCGGAACGGATTCTCCAAATATTTTTTATATTTAGCCAAACATTTTGTCCATGAACAGCAGAAAATTTCTTGCGGCCGCCATCTTATCGGCCGTGTTTGTTTCGGGCCTGGACATGTCCGCAAGGGCGGACGGCGATGAGGCCAGGCTTTTGCGTTTTCCTTCCACCAACGGCAGGGAAGCCGTTTTTTCCTATGCGGGCGATCTTTTCACCGTCCCGCTTTCCGGAGGGGAGGCGGTGCGGCTCACTTCCCATGTGGGCTATGAGGCTTTCGCCCATTACTCGCCCGACGGGAAGCAGATAGCCTTTACCGGGGAATATGACGGGAACAGGGAAGTCTATCTTATTCCCGCCTCCGGCGGAGAGCCGGTGAGACTGACCTACACGGCTACCAATTCCAGAGATGACATGGGGGACCGCATGGGCCCTAACAATATCGTCATGGGCTGGACTCCTGACGGGGAATATGTCATCTACAGGAACAGGAGCGGTGACGGTTTCCCGGGGGCTCTGTGGAAGGCTCCTGTCCGCGGAGGAATGCCGGTGAGGATTCCTCTTCCCGAGGGAGGATTCTGCAGCTATTCGCCGGACGGTTCGCGTCTTGCCTACAACAGGGTCATGAGGGAGTTCCGCACGTGGAAGTATTACCGCGGCGGCATGGCGGACGACATCTGGGTCTATGACGGCAAGAAAGTGGAGAGGATAACTGACAGCCCCGCCCAGGATGTTTTTCCCATGTGGATTGGAGACAAAATCTATTTCGCTTCGGACAGAGACATGACCATGAACCTTTTCGGATATGACACCGTGACGGGAAAGTTGTCCAAGCTTACGGATTTTAAGGATTTCGACGTAAAGTTTCCGTCTGCCGGCGGCGGGGTGATAGTGTTTGAGAATGCAGGGTTCCTCTACAAGTTCGATCCTTCCGTCGGGAAGGCGGAGAAGGTAAATGTTTCGCTTTCTTCCGATTTTGTCTATGCCAGGGAGGAGCGTAAGTTTCTCGGAGGCCGTGCGGACATGGCTTACAGCTTGTCTCCGGACGGACGGAGGGCGGCTGTCACTTCCCGCGGTGAAGTTTTCGACATCCCTGTGGGAAAGGGCGTTACCAGGAACATTACCAAATCTCCCGGCTCCAATGACCGCGGTGCGGAATGGAGTCCCGACGGCCGTTTCATAGCCTTCATAGGCGATTCGACCGGAGAGACTGAGGTGTATGTTTACGATGTCTCTGCCGGAGGTGCTCCCAGGCAGCTTACCAAAAAAAATGATACCTACATCAGGAGCCTGATGTGGACTCCTGACAGCAGGAATATTCTCTATACGGATAGAAAAAACCGTCTTGTGTCGGTAGATGCGGCCTCCGGTGCACGGAAAACTCTTCTGCAGTGCCCTGAGCGCGAGCTTCGTCTTCCGTCTGTTTCGCCGGACGGCAAGTGGCTGGCCTACACCAGACCTGCGTCCAACAATATGAGCGTAGTTTACCTTATGGATATGGCCTCGGGGAAGGAATATCCCGTCACCGAGAAATGGTACGATTCTTATTCGCCCGTTTTCAGTTCCGACGGCAAATACCTTTTGTTCTCGTCCGAGCGGGATCTTGTCCCTATCTACAGCAGCGTAGAGTGGAACTATGCCTACGGCGACACTTCGGGCCTGTACATGACCATGCTTGCCTCGGACACTCCTTCTCCTCTTATTCCGGGCGACAGCGAGTCCTATCCTTCTTCCGGCAAGGCTGATGCGTCCGGTGTTCCGGCGGGAGCTTCGTCCGACGTTTCCGGGCGTGCCGCCCCGGCGGTTGAGGTACGTGTTGACCCTGAAGGGCTTGCGGAGCGTATCGTGAAGCTGCCTTTCAAGGGAAGCGTCATCCATTGCGACGGCGGCAAAGTGTGGTACAGGGCCGGAGGTTCTGTACAGGTTTACGACTTCAGGTCTGCCGAAAGTTCCAGATGCTCCGATGCCATGCTCTATTACAGAAGCGGAGACAAGTTTGCCCTTATGCGTGACGGCGGCGCCATGAAAGCAGTGAATTTTCCTGCGGCTGCGGCAAGCGGCGGCGAGAGCCTCTGCACTGAGGACATGTATGCCATGGTGGACTATTCCATGGAGTGGCCTGAGATTTTCGATGAAGTGTGGCGTGCTTTCCGCGACGGGTATTATCTGGAGAACATGCACGGCAGGGACTGGAAGGCGATAAAGGAGAAATATGCTCCTCTTGTGCCGTATGCCAAGACCAGGCTGGATCTCAATTATGTCATCGGCGAGATGATTTCCGAGCTTGCCAGCGGCCATGCCTACGTCAATCCCGGTGAGTATCCCAAAGCTCCGAGAGTAGATATGGGCCTTCTCGGCGCGCGGCTGTCCAAGGACAAGGGCTATTTCCGCATCGACCATATCTATGCCGGTGCTCCCTATAGGGA